>NZ_JBRRBO010000046.1:0-34814 GCF_056756175.1 Stenotrophomonas sp. STEN240
GGCTTTTGGCTTTTGGCTTTTGGCTTTTGGCTTTTGGCTTTTGGCTTTTGGCTTTTGGCTTTTGGCTTTTGGCTTTTGGCTTTTGGCTTTTGGCTTTTGGCTTTTGGCTTTGTCCCTTCTCCCGCAAGCGGGAGAAGGTGCCCCGCAGGGGCGGATGAGGGGGGCTTTTGGTTTTGCGGTAAAGCCTCTGCCGAGCATGGCTCGGCACTACAGGTATCGCTTGGCTCTGCTTTAGCCCTTCTCCCGCTTGCGGGAGAAGGGCCGTCCCCGCGAAGGCGGGGATGCCCCGCAAGGGGCGCATGAGGTGCTTTATTTGCGGGCGGTGAAGATCGGGGTCAGGTAGTCGGCCTTGCCTTCGATGCGTTCCAGCGTTGGGTAACGCAGGCCATCGTGGTAGTCGATGCTCAGCGTGCGATAGACATCCATTTCCTTGACCAGCAGGCGTACCGGCTGCTTGCTGTCCTTGGCCGCGCGTACCGCTTCTTCCAGTTCGTCGGCGCTGTACTGCAGATCATTCACTGCCAGCACCTGCATGCCGGTGCCAACGCCGGCGTTGAACGCGGCGCTGTCCCAACGCACTTCATTGACGTAACCGGCCGGGCTCAGCGACACGCCCAGCGAATAGATGAAGTTGGCGCCACGGCCCTTCATCATTGCCTTGAAGTAGGCGCTGGGCTTGTCCTTGTAGACCAGCTTCCAACCCGCGGCCTCGATTCCGCCAACCAGGCCGGCGCGATGATCCACACGCTCCCCCAGGAACTTCGACCAGTCGCCGGTGGGCTGCACCTGCTCCAGGGTCGCGGCGACATCTTCGAAGGTATACGTGTCAGGACGTTCCCATTGGCCGTCGTTCTGGCCGAAGAAGGCTTTGGCGAAATCGTCCAGGCTGCGCTTGCCGCCGCTGAGCGTGCGCAGGCGCACATCCGCTTCCAGCCACAGCATCTGCCCGCCCTGGTAGTAGTCCTCGCTCATCTGGTAGCCGCGATAGGGCTTGGGCTTGCGACGGGCGATCACCGGGTCGTTGGTGGTGTCGCCGAGCGAGCGCCACTCCAGACCGGGGCGGTTATCGGCATAGGTGGCCGCCACCATCGCCAGGGCATCGCGCGAGGCTTCCTGCGGGCGGATGCCGGCGCGGGCGGTCAGCACATTGCCCCAGTACTGGGTCTGGCCTTCGTATACCCACAGCAGGCTGCCCTGCATCGGCACGTTGTAGTTCGGCGTGGCCAGGTCGGCCGGGCGGCGGTACTTGCCATCCCAGGAATGGGTGTATTCGTGGCCGAGCAGATCGCTGCTGCCGATCTTCGCATCCCAGCCACTGAAGTAGTCACGGTCTTCGCTGTTCTCGCTGGAGCGCTGGTGTTCCAGGCCGATACCGCCAAGCTGGTTGGTCACCGCGAACAGGAAATCGTAGTGGTCGTAATGCTCGGCACCAAACAGCTTGCGTGCCTGGGTGACCAGCGCGCGGTGTTGTTCAATGTGCTCGGGCTTGGCTTCCAGGTCCTTGGCGCGGTCGGCAAACACATTCAGGCGCACCGGGCGGGTGCCGGCTGGGGCCAGCTCGAACATGCGGTGGTAGCGGCCGGCGAAGACCGGCGAGTCGACCAGGATTTCGAGATTGGTCGGCGCGTAGTTGACGGTGTCTCCAGTGCGGCTGGCCACGGTCAACGCGCTGGCCGCGTCCCAGCCCTGCGGGTAGCGCGCACTGGCCTGGTAGGTGATGGCATGCGCGGCGTGGCCGGCCGGGTACAGCAGCATCGCGTTCCACTGCAGGTTGAGCATGTTCGGCGTCATCACCGTGCGGCCCTGCGCCGAATCGGTGGGGCTGAGGAACTGGAAGTCCATGCGCAGTTCGCTCACGCCCTCGGGCACCTGCACGTTGAAGGTGTAGACATCGAGCGGGTCACGCAGCCACTGCAGGCGCTGGCCGTTGGCATTGATCACCAGGCCGGCCAGTTTCTCGATCTGACCGGTGGGCGAATGGCTGCCCGGCAACCAGGCCGGGTAATGGAAGCGCTGCAGGCCCGGTTGTACCGGCACCGTCTGCCGCACCTTGAACACACGCTGGCCCAGGTCGGTGGCGTCGACCTCCAGGCGGATGGTGCCCGGGTACGCGGCTTCGCTGATCGTCACTCCGCGAGCATCCACGTCAGCCACCTGCGGCGACGCACAGGCCAAACCCATGGCGGCCATCAGGGCCACCCCCAGTACTGCAGGACGGAACACATGCATCAGCAACCTCTCGCTTATCTGAGAGGGCCATGATGCGACAAGCCTGCAGGGCATGACACGGGCCGTTGGTCATCTGTGCGGGTTTTGGCTTTGCGGGTTCTGGTTGTTGTGGGAGCGGTGTAAACCGCGAAGCCTGCAATGCCTGTGGGTTCGGCATTGCTGGTGATCCGCGTCGCCTCGATGTGGATCTGGCTGGCTGCTGCTTCGGAGGGAACAGGGGCTTCGCGGCTTATGCCGCTCCTACACAGCAACAGTGGCTTCGCGGCTTACGCCGCTCCCACAAACAAAGCCTGGATTTACGTGCGGACAAATATCTCCACGCGGCGATTCAACTGCCGGCCGCCTGGGTTGTCTTTACCATCAACCTCATTCGGTGCAACCGGTTGCGATTCGCCATAACCGTGCGCGCTGGCATCGGTAGCGCTGCCGCGCTCGCGCAACGCTGCCAGCACCGCCTGTGCGCGGCGTTCGGACAGGTTCTGGTTGTAGTCGTCACTGCCCTTGGCGTCGGTATGGCCGCGGATCTCCATCGCGCTGGAAGGCACCTTGCCCAGCGCCGTCGCCAGCACATCCAGCACCTTGCCGGCGTCGGGACGGATGACGTCCTTGTCGAAATCGAACAAGACCTTGTCATTGAGGATGATGACGTAACCGCACGGCGCCCCGGAGGGCTTGAACTTGTCCAGCAGCGGGAACTTGCCGGCTGGCGGCAAGGGCGGCAACGGCGCCATCTTCACTTCGCGCGGCACCGCACCGATGGTGCCGGTTCCGTCGCCACGGTTTTCAACGATGCCCTCCGGGCCGCCAATCCATTTGCCCGAACCATCGGCATTGATCTCGATGCTGCCCTCGCCGCCCACCCAGCTGCCCGAACCATCGCCGTGGTTCTCGATGGTGCCAAAGCCACCCACCCAACTGCCGGCGCCCTTGCCATCCAGTTCGATATTGCCGTGGCTGCCCACATAGGTACCGGAGCCATCCGCATTCACTTCGAAGGTGCCGGCATCGTTGACGACGCTCCCGCTGCCATCGGGCTTCACTTCCACCACGCCGTCGCCGGTGACCGCCTGACCGCTGCCATCGGCGCCGATATTGAATACGCCATGCCCGCCTACGCGCTCCAGGTTGCCCTGCGCATCGACATTGGTGAAGCCGCTTTCATTGACCAGGCCACCGTCGGTGGCGCAGTTGGCCGGACGCACGCTGATGCCGGCCAGCGGATCGATCAGCGATTGCATCGACAACTCCAGGCGCTTCTGCGCCGGGCCACTGCCGATGATGCTGGGCACCATGATGGTCGGTATCACCGGGAATTCGATGCTGCCTGCGGTGAGCACTTCGGTGCCGGCGGGTGCTGCTGCCGGGGCTGCCGCAGCGGCTGATTCAGGCGTTGCGACAACGGTTTTATCGGGGGATGGCCCACGCCCGCAGGCAGCGACCAGAACGGTGGCACAGGCCAGTGACACGACAGCAACACGCATGCAGCAACTCCCTTTGTGCGAATTGCATAGTCTTGCCAAGCCGGCGTTCAATTTCCGTGACCATCAACAACTTGCCGCTCAGCACTCATCCAGCGCCGCGAACGATGCGGCCAGGTGATCGATGAACAAACGCACCGACGGCAGCAGGCCACGCCGTGACGGGAACACCGCGTGGATGATCTCCTTCGGCGGTGCCCATCCCGGGGCCACATTGACCAGCTGCCCAGCCTGCAGCGCATCGCGCACGATCATCGTTGGCAACTGCGCCACGCCCACGCCCGCCAACGCTGCGGCCCGCAACGCCAGCATGCCGCGGGTTATCAAGCGGGGATGATGCGGCACTTCGGCAATGGCGCCGTCAGGGCCGATCAGGCGCCAGGCATGCTCGCCCTGCGGCACGCCCAGCGCAACGCTGGGCAATTGATGCAGATCGGCCGGGCCGTGCGCGTGGCCATGCGTGTCCAGCAGCGAGGGTGCCGCCACCAGGCACTGGGTGCGCTCGGCCAGCACCTTCAGCACCAGCTCGCTGTCTTCCAGCGGCGGCGGGCGCACGCGGATGGCGACGTCGAAGCCTTCGGCAATGACATCGACGCGGCGATTGGTGGCGTCCAGGTGCACTTCCACATCCGGGCAGTGCGCCATGAAATCAGCCACCATCGCTGCCACCCGGAAATCCAGCAGCATGGTCGGGCAGCTGACCCGCACCACGCCGCGCGGCTGCGAGCGGGTTACCTCGATCGACTCGGCGGCGGCCTCGGCTTCGACCAGCATGGCCCGGCAGTGGGCGTAGAAGGTCTGGCCGACCTCGGTAACCGAGAAGTGGCGGGTGGAACGCTGGATCAGCCGCACGCCCAGGCGTTCTTCCAGCAGCGCGATGCGCCGGCTGAGCTTGGACTTGGGCTCGCCCAGCGCGCGCCCGGCCGGGGCAAAACCGCCGTGCTCGACCACCTTGGCGTAGTAGTACAGGTCGTTCAGGTCCTGCATGCCGGCTCCAGCGTTCACCAAATAGGACTATGAGACCACTTTTTGCCGACTACCGGCATGATCGTCCCAAATCTATCTTTACTCCAGCGCTGGCGCACTCCCCGCGCCGCCCAAGGAGCAGACAGATGAAGAAGATCAGTGGCCTGTACAGCGCCCCCCGCCCGCATTGGGTAGGTGATGGCTTCCCGGTCCGTTCGTTGTTTTCGTACAACACCCATGGCCGCCAGCTCAGTCCGTTCCTGCTGCTGGACCATGCCGGCCCGGCCGAATTCAGCCCCACCGACACCCCGCGCGGCGTGGGCCAGCACCCGCACCGTGGCTTCGAGACCGTCACCATCGTCTATGACGGCGAAGTGGCGCACCGCGACTCCACCGGCGCCGGTGGCGAGATCGGCCCGGGCGACGTGCAGTGGATGACCGCTGCCTCCGGCATCCTGCACGAGGAGTTCCATTCCGAGGCGTTCACCCAGCGCGGCGGCAAGCTGGAGATGGTGCAGTTGTGGGTCAACCTGCCGGCCAAGGACAAGATGGCCGCGCCGGGCTACCAGAACATCGGCAATGCCGACATTCCGGTGGTGCCGCTGGCCGATGACGCCGGCACGGTGCGGGTGATTGCCGGTGAGTTCGGCGGCCAACGCGGCCCGGCCCGCACGCATACGCCGATGGACGTGTGGGACCTGCACCTGTCGCGTGACAAGCACACCACCCTGCAGTTCGCGCAGGGCCACACCGTGGCGATGGTGGTGCTGCACGGCACCGTGCAGTTCAACGGCAGCCAGCTTGTCCGCGAAGGCCAGCGGGTGCTGTTCGACCGCGCTGCCGGTGAGGTGGAAATGGAGGCAAATGCCGACGCCACCGTGCTGGTGCTGGCCGGCGAGCCTATCGATGAGCCCATCGCCGGCTACGGCCCGTTCGTGATGAACACGCAGGAAGAAATCCGTCAGGCGATGGATGACTTCAACTCCGGCCGCTTCGGTCAGATGGCGGCGTAACGCTTCAAGCCCCTCTCCCTCGGGAGAGGGGTTGGGGTGAGGGCAAACGAAGCCAGCACTCGCTAACAACCCGTGCATTTCAACGTTCAACGATGCATTGCAATCGCACCCTCATCCGCCCCTTCGGGGCACCTTCCCCCGGAGGGGGAAGGAGAATCAGGAGCCTCCCATGAGCAAGCCTTACACCCGCCTCGACAAGGACAACGTCGCCGTACTGCTGGTCGATCACCAGACCGGCCTGCTGTCGCTGGTCCGCGATATCGACCCGGACAAGTTCAAGAACAACGTGCTGGCGCTGGCCGACATCGCCAAGTACTTCAAGCTGCCCACCCTGCTCACCACCAGCTTCGAAGATGGCCCGAACGGCCCCTTGGTGCCGGAGCTGAAAGCACTGTTCCCGGATGCGCCGTATATCGCCCGCCCCGGCCAGATCAATGCCTGGGACAACGAAGACTTCGTCAAGGCGGTCAAGGCCACTGGCAAGAAGCAGCTGCTGATTGCCGGCGTGGTCACCGAAGTCTGCGTAGCGTTCCCGACGCTGTCGGCGCTGGCCGAGGACTTCGAAGTGTTTGTCGTCGCCGATGCCTCGGGCACCTTCAACAGCATGACCCAGCAGGCCGCCTGGAGCCGCATGGAACAGGCCGGCGCGCAGCTGATGACCTGGTTCGGCGTGGCCTGCGAGCTGCACCGCGACTGGCGCAATGACGTGGAAGGCCTGGGCGCGCTGTTCTCCAACCACATCCCCGACTACCGCAACCTGATCACCGGCTACACCAAGCTCATGGCCGGAAAGTAAGCCCGCAACTTGCAACAAGACGCCGCCTGCCCGCAGGCGCCGTTTTTTGCATGAATACGCAGGCACTATCCGAAGGTCCAGTTCCGCGCATCGCCCTTGCCGCGCTACCGTCCCCCGGTTGTTTCCACACGGTAGTAGCCCATGCAATCCACCACCCAAGACACCGCCTCGGCGCGCTTCGCCATCCGCTGCGCGAACTTTGCCGAGCGCTGGTTCCCCGACTCCTGGGTGTTTGCCGCCCTCGCCCTGGCCGCCGTGTCGCTGGCCGCACTGTCCATCGGCGCCGCGCCTACCGAAACCGCCAAGGCCTTCGGTGACGGCTTCTGGAGCCTGATCCCCTTCACCATGCAGATGGCCTTCGTGGTGATCGGCGGCTATGTGGTGGCCTCGTCCGGCCCCGCCTCGCACCTGATCGACCGTTTGGCGCGTGTGCCCAACAACGGCCGCACCGCCGTTGCCCTGGTGGCCATCGTGTCGATGACCGCCTCACTGCTGAACTGGGGCCTGAGTCTGGTCTTCGCCGGCCTGCTGGTGCGCGCCCTGGCACGCCGCAGCGAGCTGAAGATGGATTACCGCGCCGCCGGTGCTGCCGCCTATCTCGGCCTGGGCGCGGTATGGGCGCTGGGCCTGTCCTCGTCGGCCGCGCAGCTGCAGGCCAACCCGGCCAGCCTGCCGCCGTCGATCCTGTCGATCACCGGCGTCATTCCGTTCACCGAAACCATCTTCCTGTGGCAATCCGGCGTATTGCTGGCCGCACTGGTGCTGGTGTCGCTGGTGATTTCCTATGTCACCGCGCCGGCCGCCAACTCCGCAAAGGATGCCGCTGACTGCGGCGTGGACGTCACCACCGATGCGGCACCGGCCAAAACCAAGCCCACCCGCCCCGGCGAATGGTTGGAACACAGCCCCTTGCTGATCCTGCTGCTGGTGGCACTGGCCGCAGGCTGGTTGATCCACGAATTCAGCACCAAGCCGGCCATCCAGGCGATCTCTGGCTTGAACACCTACAACCTGCTGTTCCTGATGGCCGGCGCGCTGCTGCACTGGCGCCCGCGCAGCTTCCTTGATGCCGTATCACGCGCAGTGCCGTCCACCACCGGCGTGCTGATCCAGTTCCCGCTGTACGGCTCCATCGCCGCCATCATGACCACGGTCAACGGCAGCGAAGGCCATAGCGTGGCCCACATCATCTCCACCTTCTTCACCCAGATCGCCAGCCACGACACCTATGCGCTGCTGATGGGCAGCTACTCGGCGGTGCTGGGCTTCTTCATCCCGTCCGGCGGTGGCAAGTGGATCATCGAGGCCCCGTACGTGATGCAGGTGGCCAATGACCTGCATTACCACCTGGGCTGGTCGGTGCAGATCTACAACGCTGCAGAAGCCCTGCCCAACCTGATCAACCCGTTCTACATGCTGCCGCTGCTCGGCGTGCTCGGCCTGAAGGCACGCGACCTGATCGGCTTCACCTTCGTGCAGCTGCTGGTGCACACACCGCTGGTACTGCTGTTGTTGTGGGCACTGGGCGCGACGCTGACCTATACGCCGCCTGTGATGCCCTGATCGATTGCTGCAGTTGTTGAAAGCAGAACGCCACGCAATGCGTGGCGTTTTGCTTTATTGCGACGGTATTGGGCAGATCAAATACGGGGACGCAAAAACACCCCCTCCCAACCTCCCCCTTGGCTCCGCCAAAGGGGAGGAGCAAGGCAGCGCAACTATTCGCCCCTTCCCTTGCGCAGCGCGCAGGGGTGACGAAGGCCTGCGTGCGCGCCACTGGCGCGCGGCCTGATGAACCACCGAAGGCTGTGCGTTCGGGCCGGGCGGATTGGAGAGGCCAGCATTTTATGTTCGCCGAAATCTTGATGACCTCCAGCCCATTGCATCCCCGCCAGTAACTGCCACGATTCCCCAACCATCACCCTCAGGAGCCAGCCATGCGGTCCACTGCACTACGCGTGTTTGTTGTGGGAATGCTCTGCCTTGCTGGCAACGCGATCGCGGCGCCGCCGGATGCGGCCACGCTGCAGGCCATCGAGGCGACGGCTTACGACTATATGGACGGCCAGCTGGAAGGCGATGTGGCGCGGGTGACGCGGGCGCTGCATCCGGATCTGGCCAAGAGGAATGTAGTTGCCAATCCCAATGAAACCCTGGGCCTGGGGCGGATGAGCTCGGATGAGTTGATCCGCTTCACCCGTGACGGCGCATTGAAGACGCCGCGTGAGCAGTGGCAGCGTACGGTGACGGTGCTGCAGGTGGATGCCGATATCGCGACGGTGCGGTTGGAGAGCCCGTGGTTCATCGATCATCTGCAGATGGGCCGGTTTGATGGGCGCTGGGTGATCGTCAATGCCTTGTGGCATCGGAAGGTTCGGGGCGGTTGAGGGTAGCGGGTGGGTGATTGGGGTCTGCTTGCCAGGAGCTTCCCCCCACCCCAACCCCTCCCCCGCAGGCGGGAGAGGGGCTCTACTTCGCTAATTGTTTTTAGCACCTGCCACTGAACAGACTCGGCAAAGCCCGTTATCGTATGCGGCTTCTGCCTGCAGCCCGCCGCGCCCACCCATGAGCCAGACCGATGTCGTGCCCTCCGCTTCAGACCATGGCAGCTGCGAGAACTGCCGCACGCCGCTGCATGGCCATTACTGCCATGGCTGCGGGCAGTCGGCGCATAACCCGCTGAAGAATTTCGGGCACGCGGTCGAGGAGGTATTCGAATCGTTCTGGCATCTGGACGGGCGCATTTTCCGCACCCTGCGCGACCTACTGGTGCCTGGCCGGGTGACGGTCAACTTCCTCAAAGGCCAGCGCGTGGGCTATGTGCAGCCGCTGCGGCTGTTTGTGATCCTCACCATTTTCACCTTCTTCGTCGGCAAGCTGACCCTGCATGCCGATGACTTCGGCACTGGTGGCAACGCCGACCCGGCCTATGCCAAGGCGCAGACCGTGGCCGAAGTGGAAACGCTGCGTGCCGCGCAGATGGCGCAGCTGGAACAGCAGCAAACGAGCAATCCCGCCGCAGCCGCCGGCTTTGCCATGGCCACCGCTGCAATCAATGCGTCGGCGGCCCAGCGCACGGCCGAGATCGAAGCCCACGTGCAGCCCGTGGCCGCCAGCCCCTCGGCGGAAGCACGCGCCAACCGCGCCGCCGCGCGCGCCGCTTCCGGCCAGAGGGGCACCTTCATCAACATCCCGGTCAACGGCAAGCCCTGGGACCCGGAAACCAACCCCATCGTGCTCGATGGCTGGCCGACGTTCGTCAGCAACTGGCTTAACCACCGTCTGGCCAATGGCCAAGCCAATGTCGACCGCATGGGCAGCAAGACGGATCTGTACGTGCAGGCCATCCTCACCGCCCTGCCTGGTGCGCTGTTCTTCCTGATGCCGATCTTCGCGCTGGTGTTGCGCATCGCCTATGTAGGGCGATCGATGGGTTACCTGGAACACCTGGTGGTGGCGCTGTACAGCCATTGCTGGCTTATGCTGGTGCTGCTGACCACCTTCCTCATTGCCGGCATCAGCAGCACGATCGGCAATGCCGTGCTCAGTTCGATCTGCGTCTGGCTGTACGTGCTGCTGTGGTTTGCGGTGCCGGTGTATCTGTTCTGGATGCAGCAGCGCGTCTACGGCGGCAACCCGATACTGACACTGCTGCGCTATACCTTCATCGGCGGCATCTATCTGTTCCTGGTCACCTTCGTGGTGATGTACGCGGTGTTGGCCGGCGTGTCGGCCTGATTCACCTTAGCCCGGTTAAGCACAGCGCACCCGGGAAGCGGCGATCAGAAGTTCTTTCCGGCCGGCCAGCTGACAGCTCCGGGTGCGCTGCGCTTACCCGGGCTACGGTGCTTGTCGGTGCACTGGTTCAAGCCTGCGCTTGCTGCATCCAAGTCTTGCGCTCTGCGCTTGAGTGGAAACTCCAGGCAACAAAGCGGCTCTGCTTGTTGCCCTGTGCCATCGCCACTTCGCGTACCTCGGCGGCGCCGACCTTGCCCAGCTGTTTGTGGAAATCGGCCAGGTGTTCGCTCTTGGCAACCAGCGAACTGAACCACAACACCTGCTGCTGGATATCCACGCTCTCGCGGATCATCCGCCGCAGGAAAGAGGCCTCGCCGCCGGTGCACCACAGCTCGTTGGCCTGACCACCGAAGTTGAGCGCCGGTGCCTTGCTGGTGCGTGCCTGCGCGCCACCCAGATTGCGCAGCTTGCGTTGGCTGCCCTGCGCCGCTTCCTTGGCCGAGGCGTGGAAGGGCGGGTTGCACATCGTCAGCTCGAAACGCTCATCGGCCTGCAGCAGGCCGGCGAACAGATTGCCGCGCGCAGGCTGCAGGCGCAGTTCGATCAAATGATCCAGCCCATTGGCCTGCACATTGGCATTGGCGGCCTGCAGCGCATCCGCATCGATATCGCTGCCGAGGAAACGCCAGCCGTATTCGGCCTGCCCCAGCAACGGATAGATGCAGTTGGCGCCAACACCAATGTCCAGCGCGCGCACGCCCTGGCCGCGAGGAATCACCCCGTTGTTGTCTGCAGCCAGCAGATCGGCCAAGCCGTGCAGATAGTCCACCCGGCCCGGTACTGGCGGGCACAGATAGCCATCGGGGATATCCCAATGCTGAATGCCGTAGTCACTGGCCAGCAGCGCGCGGTTGAGCTCGCGCACGGCTGCCGGATTGCTGAAATCGATGCTTTCAGTGCCGGCCGGCGTGCGGATCAGGTGCGCACGCAAAGCCGGATTCACCGCAACTAGCCGCACCAGGTCATAGCGGCCCTGATGGCGATTGCGCGGATGCAGCAGCGGTTGTGCCGATGCAGTGGCGGGCTTGGCACGTGGGCGTTGAGGCGAAGAAGTCATGTGCTTATGGGATACCAAGAGCGACAAGCCGGAGGCTCTCGTTGTTTGTGGGAGCGGTGTCAGCGGCGAAGCACGTACATCAGCAGATGGCACACGCTGGCGGCGCTTGGACAATCTCAGCCTCGCGGCTTACGCCGCTCCCACACGCGGTGGGATTCAAACATCTGCCTGCAGGAGCGGCGCAAGCCGCGAAGCACGTACATCAGCAGATGACATGTATTGCCTGCACCTGAGGCATTGTCAGCTTCGCGGCTTACGCCGCTCCTACAGATTCAACAGCCTTCTACAGCTCCAGACCCTGCACGTTCTGCAGCAGCTGCGCGCCATCGGCACCCACGCGCAGCGCCAGCGCCGCGGCAATCGCCACATGCGCAGCGCGCAGCACTTCAGCCTCGTTCTGGCTGGCATCGATGAGCTGCTTGTTGGGCAGATCCAGCTGCTGGAAGATCACCCGGCAGCGCTCCAGGTTCTGCGCGGTCTCGAAGTGGTTGGGCTTGTCGCCACGGGCGCGGATGCGCTCCAGCCCCTGTTCCGGCAGCAGGTCGAGCAATAGCAGCAGGTTCGGGCGCGGGGCGAAATCATTGGCCTGCAACATCTGGTCCAGCGGCAACCCGGCGGCGCCCTGGTAGGCCACCATCGACGGGAAGTAGCGGTCGAGGATGACGACCTCACCACGGGCCAAAGCCGGAGCGATCACCTCTTCCACATGCTGGCGACGGTCATGCAGCAGGTATTCCACCTCCTGCTCCGGGCTCAACCGGCCGGTGGCGGCGGTGGCGCGCAGGCGCGTGCCCCAGGGCCCGTTGGTTGGCTCCTTGCCCAGAACGACTACAGCCCCTGCTGCGCGCAGGTGCTGGGCCAAGGTATGGGCGAGCGTGGTCTTGCCGGCGCCATCAATGCCTTCGATGGCAATGAGCAGGCCGCCGGGAATCTGTTGGTTATCCATGGGCGCTACTTTAATCGGATCCGGCCGATACCACACGGCTGGACAGGGCCGCAGCATGGCCAACCGCCATGTCTGGAACAGTCCACCATCAGCGCTCGGGCGCGGTGCAGCCGTTGGCGGCGCAGTACTCGGCGGCCCGCTGGCGCTCATCCTCGGACAGTTCCGGTGGCGGCCGGGCAATGGCGGACTGGATCTGGTCGGGGCCGCCGGTGAGCTTGTTCAGGCCCTGCGCGGCCTTGGTAACCCCGTAAACGATGCCCATCATCACGTAACCGCCGCTCATACCCACCTGTTCGGGCGTGGGTGGCTCGCTCCAGTTCTTGCTGAAGCGATTGGGCGCGGCCTGCACCGGGTTCTTGAAGCGGTACAGGTCCAGCGGCTGGTCGTCTTCGGGCTTGATGGCACGCACCTCGCCCAGGGTGGTGACGTTGTCCTGCGGCGGCACCGCGCTTGTCCCGGCCTGATCCACCGCAGGCGCAGGCTCGGCAGGCGTTGCCTGCTGTGCGTGTGCCGTTCCAGCCAGCATCATCCCTGCCACCACTGCTCCCTGCCATGCGCGTGCTGCCACCACTGCCGCCTCTCGCCGTTACCCGAACAGGCAGGATACGGATACAAGCTTCAGATTTTGTTGCGTGCGCTGAACGTGATCGCATTCACTTCGTGATCGGCGGCGCCGGCATGTCCAGCGCCTGGGCGGCAAACGCCAACCGGTCCGCGCCGGCCTGTACCGCCTGCGATACGCCGCCACCGCCGCCATGGCCAGCGCCCTCCACCACCGACAGCAGCACGGGGACATCCGCAGCAGCAACCGACTGCAGCCGCGCGGCGAACTTGAAGCTGTGCGCCGGCGCTACCCGGTCGTCGGTGTCGGCGGTGGTGATCAAGGTTGGCGGATAGGCCTGGCCGGCGCGCAGGTTGTGGTACGGCGAATAGGCCAGCAGCACAGGCAGCATTTTGGGGTCGTCCGGCGAACCGTATTCTTCCGACCACAAGGCGCCATTGCCGAAGTGCGGGTAGCGCAGCATGTCCAGCACCGCCACATCCGGCAGCGCTGCACCCAGCAGCCCCGGGCGTTGGGTGATCGCCGCACCCACCAGCAAGCCGCCGTTGCTGGCGCCGGAGGCAACCACGCGGCCGGGCGCGGTCCAACCGCGCGCGATCAGTTGATCGGCCGCGTCGAAATAGGCATCGAACACGGCCTGCTTGCGCTCGCGCATGCCGGCCCGGTGCCAGGCCTCACCATATTCGCCGCCGCCGGGCAGGGTGACATAGGCATACAGGCCGCCCATATCCATCCACGCCACGTCTTCGGCCGAGAATGATGGCGTGCTGTTCAGGCCGAAGCCACCGTAGCCACGCAGCAGTACCGGCGTCCGTGATGAGGGCTGCAGGTCGCCACGACGCACCACGAACATCGACAACAACTTGCCATCGCGTGCGCGGAACCGCAGCTGCTCGGTGACATAGTCCTGCGGCGTCACCGACACCGCCGGTTGCCAGATCGGCAACAAGGCCTGTTTGGCCCGCGTATAGCGCCATTGCGCGGTGGGTCTGGCAAACGAGGTGAACTGGAAATCCACGCTGGTACGGTCATCGGCAACGGTGATTGCATGAACGCTGCCCTTGTCCGGCAAACGCACCTCTTCGCGCTTGCCGGTGTCGGCATCCACCAGCAGCACGTGGTCCGCCGCATCCTGCAGCAGCGTCACCACCAGCAGGCTGTCGCTGACGAATGCCTGTTTGATCACCCCGCCATCGCTGGCGAATATTTCCTGCGGCGCTGCCTCGGGCTGGTCGGCACGCACCATCACTACGCGGTCGCCGCGTCCGCCTTCATTGGTCTGGAAGTACAGGCGGTCATCGCGTGCGCCGGCATAGCGGTATCTCACGCCCACCCGTTCGCTGCGCTGGAACGGCCGCCACAGCGGGCCACCGGGCAGCGCGCGGATGCCGACAAAGGCACCGCCGCCGGTATAGCCGCTGTTGATCACCAGCCAACGCCCATTGCCGGACAGGCCGGCCTGGAACAGATGGTCCGGTGTTTCCGGTTGGGCGTAGACCACGCTGTCCTGCGCTGCGGGCGTGCCCAGCACATGCCGGGCCAGATACTGGTCGCGGTTGCCGGCGGTGAACTCGCTGCCCATGGCCGGTTCCGGGAAGCGGGTGTAGTACAGGCTGCGGCTATCGGCTGACCAGAATGCATCGCTGAACTTGTTCCAGCGCAGTTGATCGGGCAGCAACGTTTCGCTGGCGATATCCATCACCTGCCAGCTGCGCCAGTCCGATCCCGAACTGCGGGTGCCATAGGCCAGGTAGCGGCCATCGGGCGAAATGTTCCAGCCCGACAACGCGATACGGCCTTTCGCATCCCAGCGCAGGGGATCGAGCAGACGCCGTGCCGGATGGCCATCAACGGCTAGCCACAGGCTGACCTGCTCATCACCTGCCGCGCGTCCGCTGTAGAACGTGCGGTTGCCCACCCGGCGAGGCAATGACCTGCTCTCCACCTTCGCCAGCGCCTGCAGGCGCGTGACGATGGCAGCGCGCGCGGCAATGCCATCCAGGAAGCGGCGGCTGGTCGCGTTCTGCGCTGCCACCCAGGTGGCAACCGCGGCCGACTGGCGCGGGTCCTGTTCCAGCCAGCGGTAGGGATCGCTGAGGCGCTGCCCGCCGACCCGGTCCTGGACCGGTTGCACCGGTGTGGCCGGATAGTCCAGGCCGCCGGTTGTCGCCCCTGCGGGCGCCACGCAAGCCAGGATGGTCAGCAACCAGACGAAGCAGAAACGGTGCATGCATGCTACCCAGCAAAATGATCCTGCTATCTAGCCATGGCCGCGCAGCGCTGTATTGAACACAGACGCCGGCGGCAATGCGGGGCTCGGCACAAATGCGGCTGGCGTAGCGGAACCGCCTCCCGGCGCCGGCCCCGGCAGCTGCTAAAGACAATCCACTCCCGCCTTCCCTTGCAACCCATTCAGCCGAACATCCGCCGCGGCATCGACCGCAGCCGCACCACTTGCCTCCAGCCTTGCGGCACGGACGGCGCACATCTACGCGGGACAGTATCGGCGTTGCGGTCCATCGGTTTCTCACGGGGTGAGACACCCTTGTGGTTCCATAGTGATCTTTGATCGGCAGTTGCGTGCATGGCGTTTTCCCTCGCTCCCCGCACCGAAGCCAGCGAACGGGCGCTGGCAACCACCGATGGCCTGCCTTCGCGTGATGGCTCGCTGCTCGGCCAGCGCCTGGCGCGGCGTTACAAGGATCGGGTCACCGGCAGCTTCACCATTCCGGGCCGCGAAGGCAGCTATGCGCCCATCCCCGATGACGTGCCCGAGGCGCTGAAGGCGGCCCTGAAGGCGCGCGGCATCGAGCAGCTGTACTCGCACCAGGCGGAGGCTTGGGACGCTACCCAGCGTGGCGAGCACGTGGCCATCGTCACCCCCACCGCATCCGGCAAATCGCTGTGCTACACGCTGCCGGTAGTGAGCGCGGCGATGCAGAGCAATGCCAAGGCCTTGTATCTGTTCCCGACCAAGGCGCTGGCGCAGGACCAGGTGGCCGAGCTGCTGGAGCTGAACCGTGCCGGCGATCTGGGCGTGAAAGCCTTCACCTTCGACGGTGATACCCCCGGCGATGCGCGCCAGGCGATCCGTCTGCACGGCGACATCGTGGTCAGCAACCCGGACATGCTGCATCAGGCGATCCTGCCGCATCACACCAAGTGGGCGCAGTTCTTCGAGAACCTGCGCTATGTGGTGATCGATGAGATCCACACCTATCGCGGCGTGTTCGGCAGCCATGTCACCAATGTGCTGCGCCGGCTCAAGCGCATCTGCGCGTTCTACGGTGTGCAACCGCAATTCATCCTGTGCTCGGCCACCATCGGCAACCCGCATGCGCACGCCGAGGCGCTGGTCGAAGAACGCGTACACGCTATCACCGAATCCGGCGCACCCACCGGCCCCAAGCACGTGCTGCTGTGGAACCCGCCGGTCATCAACCCGGATCTGGGCCTGCGTGCATCTGCCCGTTCGCAGGCCAACCGCATCGCCCGCATCGCGATCAAGAGTGGGCTGAAGACGCTGGTGTTCGCGCAGACGCGCTTGATGGTGGAAGTGCTGACCAAGTACCTGAAGGACATCTTCGACAACGACCCGCGCAAGCCGGCGCGCATCCGTGCCTACCGCGGCGGTTACCTACCGACCGAGCGCCGCGAGGTGGAACGGGCGATGCGCGCCGGCAACATCGACGGCATCGTCAGCACCTCGGCGTTGGAGCTGGGCGTGGATATAGGCGCGCTCGACGTGGTCATCCTCAATGGTTACCCCGGCAGTGTTGCCGCCACCTGGCAGCGCTTCGGTCGTGCTGGTCGTCGCCAGCAGGCCGCGCTGGGCGTGATGGTCGCCAGCAGCCAGCCGCTGGATCAGTACGTGGTGCGGCATCCGGATTTCTTCGCCAATGCCACGCCGGAGCACGCGCGCATTTCGCCGGACCAGCCGCTGATCCTGTTCGATCACATCCGCTGCGCCGCGTTCGAGCTGCCGTTCTTGGCCGGCGAACCGTTCGGCCCGATCGACCCGCTGGTGTTCCTGCAGGCACTGGCCGAAACCGAAGTGGTGCACCAGGAAGGCGACCGCTGGGAGTGGATTGCCGACAGTTACCCCGCCAATGCAGTGAGCCTGCGCGCGGTGGCCGACGGCAACTTCGTGGTGGTGGACCGCAGCGACGGCAAGCAGCAGATCATCGCCGAGGTGGATTATTCCGCCGCCGCGCTCACCTTGTACGAAGGCGCCATCCACATGGTGCAGAGCACGCCGTACCAGGTGGAGCGTTTGGACTGGGACGGCCGCAAGGCTTACGTCACCCGCACGCACGTGGACTATTACACCGACAGCATCGACTACACCAAGCTCAAGGTGCTGGACCGCTTCGACGGCAACGGTGCCGGGCGCGGCGATTCGCACCATGGCGAAGTGCATGTGGTGCGGCGCGTGGCCGGCTACAAGAAGATCCGCTACTACACACACGAAAACATCGGCTACGGCCCGGTCAACCTGCCCGACCAGGAACTGCACACCACCTCGGTCTGGTGGCAGCTGCCGCAGGCCACGCTGCTGCGCAGTTTCGCGCAGAAGCAGGATGCGCTGGATGGTTTCCTCGGCGCGGCCTATGCGCTGCATATCGTCGCCACCGTCGCGGTGATGGCCGATGCGCGCGATCTGCAGAAGGCGGTGGGCAACGGCGACGGTGCCTGGTTTGCGGTGGCCGACCAGACCGGCCGTGGCCAGTTGCGTGGCAACGAAGCCGGCGAAGGCGCGGTGGAGCTGATGCAGAGTTTCGTGCCGACGGTGTATCTCTACGACAACTTCCCCGGTGGCGTTGGCCTCAGCGAGCCGCTGTGGCTGCGTCAGGGCGAGCTGGTAACGCGTGCCCTGGAACTGGTGGAGCGCTGCGACTGCAATGCCGGTTGCCCGGCCTGTGTCGGCCCGGTGCTGGCCGCACAGGAAGAAGAGAAGGGTGAGACACCGCGCTCCTTGGCCTTGAAGGTGTTATCGCTGCTATCGGCCGAGCGCTGTGAGCAGGTACAGGCCGTTGCCGCAGACGAGGCACTCGATCTGCTGCCATGAGCCTCAGCCTGGACAAACTCAAAGCCCTGCGTAAGCAGGCGGGGCTGTCGACGGCGGCTCCTGCAACAGCTGGCGAGCGCCCCCCTGTTGTAGGAACGGCGTCAGCCGCGAAGCCACCGATGGTGGAGGCTGCAGCCGTAATTGTTGCTGCGGATGCGTCCGGTTCTTCGTCGGCTGCGGATGCTTTGCCGGCTTCGCGGCTTACGCCGCTCCTACCCGGATCAGAAGCTGTGTCGGCTTCGCGGCTGACGCCGCGCCCACAAGAGCCGCAGCGCGACGGCTCCGTGTTTGGCTGGGTCGACCAGATCCAGCACAAGCCCGCACAGCCGCAGGATGGCGCTGCGTTGCGTCGTTTGTTGGCTACCCGCAACCGCGCAATCGCACCTGCGGCACCGGTCGAACGCGGGCCGGTGGATCGTGATCTGCCCGGCACCGAGATCGCGCCGGGCCTGCATCTGATCGAAGCCTTCATCCCACAGGCCATTCCCGCTCAGCCCTTGTCACTTGCCTTCAGCAAACGCCCGGAAGAAAGCGTCGCGCCGCAGGATCTATTGTTCTTCGATACCGAGACCACCGGCTTGGCCGGCGGCACCGGCACCCGTGCGTTCATGATCGGCGCCGCCGATTGGCATCACGATGCAGCGCGCGGTGAAGGCCTGCGCGTGCGCCAGCTGTTGATGTCGACGATGGGCGCCGAGAGCGCGATGCTGGACCTGTTTGCCAGCTGGTTGGCGCCGAGCACGGTGCTGTCCAGCTATAACGGCCGCTGCTATGACGCGCCGTTGTTGAAGACGCGTTATCGGCTGGCGCGGCGTGGCGATCCGATCACGGCGTTGGATCATGTAGATCTGCTGTTCCCCACCCGCCGTCGTTATCGCGGCACCTGGGAAAACTGCCGCCTGGCAACCATCGAACGGCAACTGCTGTTGATCGCGCGCGAGGATGACCTTCCCGGTTCGGAAGCGCCTGCAGCTTGGCTGGGTTACCTGCGCGGTGGCAGCGCGCGCAATCTGCGCCGTGTCGGTGAACACAATCACCAGGACGTGGTGACCTTGGCGCAGCTGTTCCTAAGACTGGTGCAGGCCGAAGCGGATGAGCGGGCGGAGTTGGCGTTGGAGGCTGAGCGCTGAGCTTCTGTTCTTCGCACATTGCTGCGACGAACTTACCCCTCCCCAGCCCTCCCCTTGGCTACGCCAAAGGGAGGGGGTCAAGCCTTGCTCCCTCCCTTTCGCCGAAGGCGAAGGGGAGGGTTGGGGAGGGGTGCTTTTGCTTCTGCTCTAAAACAGAGCCCAGCAAACCCTCCCAAACCATCACCCACCAATCGGCCGCGCAATCCCACTGCTGATCGCCTGCTGGATCATCTGCTCGGCATCACGATTGGCCTTGGCGCTGGCCGCTGCCTGCTGCCGGCCCAGCTCGGCCTGTTGCTTGCCCAACGCCGTCTGCTGCGCCGCCAGGCTTTCCATCTCCGCACGCATCGCCGGGTTGTCCATTTCCTCGCGTGCCTGGTCAAGCTTGCGACGTGCTGCTTCCGATGCGCGACGCTGTGCGTCGGTACGTTCGCCCGAGCTCAGCGCCAGCTCCGCCTGTTCGCTCGCCAGCTCACCGATCCGTGCGCCGATCTCACCCATACGCTCACCGATTTCACCCTGACGATCACCCAGCCGGCCCTGGCGGTCACCCAAGCGACCCTGTGCATCAGCCAGACGCACGGTTTCGGCGTGCAGCTGTTCAAAGCGTGAGAGCGTCGCTGCATCGCGCACCACATAGCGCTTGCCGTCACGGCGCAGCAGCAACACGCCCTTGCCATCGTCCAGCTGTTTGGCCTCGCGCAGATCGGCGACCGTGCCATTCATGACGTTGTGGTCGCCCTTGATCAGTACATAGCCATCGTTCTGGTTGTTGGAAAGGTGGATGACGCCTTGCGTACGCAGCGGAGCAGCAGGTGCTGCTGGCGGTGCCGGGGGCGCTGGCGGTATATCCAGCGATGCGGGTGCCGCAGGAGGAGCAGGCGGTGCCGGCGGCACGGCAGCGTCAGCTGCTCCTGCGACCACCGTATGCACCACTGAACGGGCAAGCGGCGCAACCGGAGCAACCGGAGCAACCGGGGCTGCCAAGGGCGCCAATGGGGCGACGGGCGCCGCCAGCGGTGCGGGCGGCACTGGCGGTACCGGCATGGCCACCAGGCGCAGCGGTGCAACGCCGACCACGGCGACGGCAGCGAGGATCAAGGCCGCACCGACGCGCGGGAAAGAGGACGTGTTCTGCAACATGAGCAATCTCCGCTTGAGACTCAGAAAGGTAGGCGAGGCACTGGCCAGGCCGGCGCCCGGGCGTGGCGCGACGCCCAGTTGCAACAGCAGGCGCCCGTAGTGCTGACGGCAATGGCGGTCACCGGCGACGACGGCGGCATCCACCGCCGCTTCGCGGGCAATGCCGTATTCGCGGGCGGCCAGGTGCACTACAGGATTGAAAAAGAACAGGTGCTGCGCCAGGGCCGGCACCAGGCCCAGCCACAGGTCATGGCGTTGCAGGTGCACCAGTTCGTGGGTCAAGGCCATGTCCAGCTGGTCATCGCCCATACGCTGCAGACCGCGCGCCGGCAGCAGCAGCACCGGACGCCAAGGACCAATCAGCTGCGGCGAATCAATCGCATTGCTCAGCATCAGCCGCGGCGCGCGGCGTAGACCGTGTGCGTCAGCCGCAAGCGCAAGCGCTGCGTTGAGCTTGTGATCGCGACAAGGCTGCGCGTCGCGCAGCTGGGCACGGCTGGTGCGCAGTGCCAATGCGGTGCGCAATGCCATCACCAGCACGCCTGCCAACCACATCGCCATCAGCAGCAGGCTCCACGACCAGCTGCTGTCGGCCGGCAAGGGCTGCATCACCACGATGGGCGCGGCGGTTGCCGGTACAGCTGCAGCAGCCTGCGCTATCAGCGGAGCGGCATTGACGACATCGGCGGCCGGCAGCAGCGGCAGTTCCAGCGGCGAAGCCCAGAACACTCCAACCACGGCCTGCAGGGCCACCAGCCACCACAGCGCACATTGGGTGCTGGCCGGCAGACGCCGCACGTAGCGGCACAGCAACCACACTGCACCCGCCAGCAGCGCGGTCTGCACGCTGGTGGCCAACAGCCGGCTGCCCAATAATTCAAGCGTCATCGACATGGCTCAATCCTCCCGGCGCTGCGATTGCAGCTTGCTGACCAGCGCTTCCAGTTCGGCCAACTCGTTGTCGCTGACCTCGGCCTTTTCCGACATCCACGCCACAAACGGTGAGATCGAGCCCTGCAGGGTCTTCTCGACAAAGCTGCCAACCGCGCCGTTGACCACTTCCTGCTGCTCGGCCGTGGTGCTGTAGCGGAAGACGCCTTCGTCCTGTTCGCGCTGCAGGTAGCCCTTGGTACGCAGGCGCTCCATCATCGTCAGCACGGTGGAGCGGGCCAGGCCGCGGGCCTCACCAAAGCGCGCGGCAACCTCGCCAACGCTGGTGGGTTCGTTCTCTCCGATGTACTGCAGCAGGGCCAGT
The DNA here is from genome assembly GCF_056756175.1 of Stenotrophomonas sp. STEN240. Taxonomy (NCBI): domain Bacteria; kingdom Pseudomonadati; phylum Pseudomonadota; class Gammaproteobacteria; order Lysobacterales; family Lysobacteraceae; genus Stenotrophomonas; species Stenotrophomonas sp. STEN240. Next base: position 21,442 of record NZ_JBRRBO010000046.1, read on the forward strand.
TCCTGGTCCCCGATGGTCTTGCGGCGCATGGCCGTCTCCGTGACTACATTTGTCGTCACGGTAGTTCTGCCTACATTTGTAGTCAATAGCCCGGATGGCACCCTGCCGGCTGTCAGGCTGAACTATTCAGCTCACGCCGCTGTCGATCTGCCAGCGCGCGAACTCGCTTTCAAATTCGGCCAGGGTAAGCAGGCCCATGCAGGCGTGGGCGCCGCTGGGCAACCCTTCGCCTCGCGCAAAACGCCGCGCCAGCAGCACGGCGGCGAAGGTCGGGATCTCCGGGCCGTGCAGCATCGGCGCGGTCAGGTCCCAATGCAGGCAATGCGCCAGTCCACCGCGCTGGCCGCGCAGGGTGATGCGCATGCCGCCCAGGTCCGTGCCGAAGCGGTCGAACCAGCGCCCCGCACGAGCAAACACACCGGCCAATGCCCCCATCGGCAATGGCAGGCCATGGCCGCGCAACCAGGCCATGGCCGCCAGGCAACGCGACAGGAAGGGCAACTCCAGTGCCGCGCGGAAACGCACCGTCGCCACGCCCGGATAGCGCTGCACCAGCAGCGTGTGATCCGGCACATCGCAGGGCGAAGCCAGGCGCGGACCGATGCGGGCGAAGCGCACCGGCTGTGGCGCCGTCCAGCCAAGCTGCGTCTGCCAGCGGCCATAGATCCAGCATTGGAAAGGTTTGCCGCAGTAGGACAGCACCGCGCGCACCGTGGCCATGCCCAAGGGCGTTGCCTGCGCCGGCGCAATCACCATGTCGATGCTGTGCAGTTGCTCGAACTGCGGCGCGAGTGCATCCACGACCGCACTGGAAAGCGCCGGCAAGGTACTGGCGCCGCTGATGGCGCTACGCTGGCTCTGCTGTGCCAAGGCTTGCAACTGCTGCGGAAAGTCGACAACGAAATCACGGCCGTCGGCCAGATCGATGTAATGCATGCCAGCGCGCAGGCATGCCTGTGCAACCTCGTAACCTTGGCCTTGGAAGGGGCCGGCGGTGTGGATCACCAACGCCGCCCTGGTTCTGGCCAGTTCGGCTTCAAAATCCAGCGCAGCGGTATCCAGCCTGCACAGCTCGATGGTTGTCAGATCCACGCCCGGCAGCTTGGCTGCCGCCTGCGAAGGATTGCGGCCAGCGGCGATGACGGTGATTCCAGGCGTACAGGCAAGCGCACGCACGATGCGCGCGCCGAAGTGACCGTAGCCGCCGAGCACCAGCACACGACAGTTTTCCCGCTGTGACATCGGAGCTTCCAGTGAGGATTGCGGCATGGATTATCCGCGAGGAGCGCTGCCTTGCGCCCTCCCCTTTGGCGTAGCCAAGGGGGAGGTTGGGAGGGGGGGGCTTCGGCTGTGGCTTGTGTGCGTTGTTCAATGTTCCTGCGAACAGCACCCCTCCCCAACCCTCCCCTGCGCGCTGCGCAAGGGAGGGAGTCAGGCCCCTCCCCTTTGGCGCAGCCAAGGGGGAGGCTGGGAGGGGGTGGCTTCGGCCGTGGCTGTGCGCGTTGCTTGATGTTCCTGCGAACAGCACCCCTCCCCAACCCTCCCGTGCGCGCTGCGCAAGGGAGGGAGCAAGTGCCCCTCCCCTTTGGCGCAGCGAAGGGGGAGGCTGGGAGGGGGTGGCTTCGGCCGTGGCTGTGCGCGTTGCTTGATGTTCCTGCGAACAGCACCCTCCCCAACCCTCCCCTGCGCGTTGCGCAAGGGAGGGAGCCAGTGCCCCTCCCCTTTGGCGCAGCCAATACAATCAGCCGCGTGGGCCGCCCATTACCGGCAGGATTGCGCCGCTGATGTAGCTGGCGGTAACCGGTGAGGCCAGGAATACATAGGCCGGCGACAATTCTTCCGGCTGCGCCGGCCGGCCCATGTCGCTGTCCTTGCCGAACTCGGCCACGTCTTCGGCGACCTTGTCTGCCGGGTTCAGTGGCGTCCACACCGGCCCGGGCGCCACGCAGTTCACGCGTATGCCGCGCGGCAGCAACTGGCTGGCCAGCGACAGCGTGAACGCATGGATCGCGCCTTTGGTTGCGGCGTAATCGATCAGCGACTTGCTGCCGAAGATGCCTGTCTCCGAGCCGGTATTGATGATGCTGTCGCCTTCGCCCATATGTGGCAGCACCGCACGCGCCATGTGGATGTAACCGGCGATATTGGTCTGCAGGGTTTCCTGCAGGTGTTCGTCACTGAGATCTTCCAGATGATGGCAATGCAGCTGGAAGGCGGCGTTGTTGACCAGGACGTCGATACCGCCGAACGTCCGCGCAACCTGCTGCACGGCGCTGTCGCAGAAGAGCGGGTCACGCACATCACCACTGATTGCCAGACTGCGTTGGCCCTCCTGCTCGATATGTTCGCAGGTGAGCTTGGCATCCTCGTGTTCGCTCAGGTACAACACGGCCACATCGGCGCCCTCGCGGGCGAACAGGATCGCAACCGCGCGGCCTATCCCCGAGTCACCACCGGTGACGATGGCGCGCATTCCCTTCAGTTTGCCGCTGCCTTTGTATGACGGCGCCATGTAGCGCGGAGCCAGCGCCAACTCATGTTCATTGCCGGGCTTGCGCAGCTGCTGTGCCGGCAAGGTACTCGGCTGCCTGCGTGCACCGGCCTGCACACTCCCTTTCTTCTTCGGCATCGCGCTGCGCAGTTTCTCCTGTTGCTGCAGATCTTCCTGCAGCCGTCGCTGACGACTGGCGGTGCGCAAGGCTTCGGTTTCGACTGCGGCCGCAGGCTTCGCAGCTGCGCTCGTTCGCTTCGGCTTGGTTGGCAACAGCGCCTTCTTGGCCGCTGCAGGCTTTTTAGCTGCAGATTTCTTCTTTACTGCCATGGAACCTCCCTTGCGCTTACGCGGCGTGGCGCGCGCAGTGTTCGCAGCAATAGACGCGGCCGTTGGCATCCACTCCATGGCCGATGACCACGCATTCACACTGCGCGCAACGTGGCGCCATTGCATGGATAGCGCATTCGAATGAATCAAAAGTGCCGGTAACCCCACCCTGGCTCACGCTGAAGCTGCGCGCGTAGTTGTTGCCACAGACATCGCAGGCCGCCATGGTCTGCTCCTTTCGCTGGCGATTGGTAGTGCAGTGTGCGCAGCAGCCGGCATCGCCTGTGGTGAAAAATCCGTGGTGACGATGTGTATTTCATCCGCTGCATACGGCATGGCAGCGATCCTGCAGGTTGTTTCCGCCTGTTGCAGGAGTTCGCCATGATCCGTCTGTTCGCTGTCCCAACTGCCGTGCTGCTGCTCTCTGCCTGCAGTTCGGCCTACGTCAACAATGTGCAACCGATCGACGGGGTTGTGTCCGGCCAATGCCATACCGACATGGTGCGCGGTGCGGTGGGTCTTGCCGCCTCCCCGGATACGGTGCAGCGCGCCCGTGTCGACAGCGACAGCCTGCAGGTTGACGTGGTGCGCGGCAATGACTCGCCTGAGACCGCTGCCTCGCTGGGGACGCAGGCGTCCAGTGGCGGTGAGCGCCTGACCATCGAAGTCGGCCGCACCAACAACATCACTGCGATGCGCTGCGGCTGAGTGCGCCATTGCCGCGGTGGGCGCTGCGCAGGAAGCGCAGTGCCGCCGCTTCCCATTGGCGTGGGCCGCGCAGCGATTGCATCGCGCCGAGGCGGCCATCGCGCCAGCCTTCGAACACGCAGGGATCGATATACGACTTGCGGCACACTGCCGGAGTGTTGCCCAGCATCCCCGCCACCGCGGCAATCACCTGGTTCTGCATCTCCGCAAGCGCGCGTTCGCCGCCGGTGTCCGGCAATGGCAGCTGCGCCAACTCGCGCAGTGCCACCAGGGTGCCACCCCAGGTGCGGAAATCCTTGGCACTGAAATCGTCGCCGGTGGCTTGCCGCAGGTATGCATTGACGTCATTTGAACCCACCGGTCGCACCTTGCCGTCGTCGTCGCGGTACTGGAACAGCAACTGCCCGGGCAGCTGCTGGCAGCGCCGTACCAGGCTGGATAGATGCCGGTCATCGATGACCATGGCCTGGGCCTGGCCGGACTTGCCGCGAAAACGCAGCCGCGTCTGCCCCTGCCCAGCGCTTTCCAGGTGGCGGTTGCGCAGCGTGGTAAGCCCGTAGGAATGGTTGTCGCGGGCATAGGCATCATTGCCGATGCGGGCCAGCGTGCGGCCCATCACCGCCACCACGATCGCCAGCACCTTGCTGCGCGGCAGCCCGGACAGCGCCAGATCGGTGCGCACCTGCCGGCGCAGACCCGGCAGCGCCTTGCCGAAGGCAACGATGCGGTCGAACTTGCTGTCGCTGCGCATCCGTACCCACTGCGGGTGGTAACGGTATTGCTTGCGGCCGCGCGCATCCCGTCCGCTGGCCTGCAGGTGGCCATTTGCCTGTGCGCAGATCCACACCTGGGTGTAGGCCGGCGGAATGGCGAGGCGCCGGATGCGCTCCAGCGTAGCGGCCGCGCGCACCGGTTTGCCGCGTGCATCCACGTAGCGGAAGCCGCGCCCGGCGCGTTGTCTTACGATGCCGGGCTCGGCATCGTGGCTATGACGCAGTGCAGGCGTCGCTGGTTTTGCGGCCATCGCTGCTCCCAGCAATAAAGCGGTGCAGGAGTATCGCGCAGCGGCGTGCGACGCAGCGTCAACATCACCGTCACTTGGTTATATGCTGGGGCAGACCCTCAACACCCAGGAGTTCCGATGCAGTTCCCGACGACGCCGCGCGCCCTGCGCCGCCCCGCCGCCCTGATTGCCACCGCCACCCTGCTGCTGGCCCTGACTGCCTGCACCAAGCCGGCGCCGGAAGAACAGGATGAAGCACTGAACCAATCCCAGCAGGCCGCACAGGCCGCCGCCGCGCCGGCTGAAGCCACGCCGCCGCCGGGCGCCTGCGACGCCAGCCAGGTGCAGGGCCTGGTCGGCCAGGCCTACACCGAGGCCATGCAGGCCCAGGCCAAGGAAGACGCCGGCGCCACCGATGTGCGCGTGCTCAAACCCAACCAGCCGGTCACCATGGAATTCATCGGCGAGCGCCTGAACATCGAAATCGATGAAAAGGGCATGGTCAGCGGCGTTCGCTGCGGCTGAATTGGCATGGCCAAAGCCTTGCTGGGCAAGGCTTTGGTTGCGCTCGCAACGATGTATTGCGGCGCTGCAGCAACTGTGATTTAGTCGAACCATCCGGTGACCTCAAGGTGCGCTCCAGGTTGAGCACATCATGTGCATTGGATGGGCGCGAGGGCGCTTGGGTCAGGCGTAAGACGCCATAAGGGCGTGCGCCGGGTCCTATCCCAACGGCACGTGCGGCAGCACGGCGCGAACCATCTGATAAGCATGACGTGCTCTGCGAGCGGGCAGGAGTGTCGCCGCTCACCTGAATCGCACCGAGGCACAGATGGCAGTTCGCACCCCGCAAGGGCTTTACGACCCGCAAGACGAACGCGACGCCTGTGGTTTCGGCATGGTCGCCCAGCTCGACGACCAGCCATCGCGCCTGTTGGTGGATACCGCCATCGCCGCCTTGTCGCGCATGACCCACCGCGGAGGTGTCGCCGCCGACGGGCTCACCGGCGACGGCTGCGGTCTGCTGCTGCGCAAACCCACCGTGTTCCTGCGACAGCTGGCCGAAGAGGCCGGCATCGCGCTCGGCCCGAACTTCGCCGCCGGTGTGGTGTTCCTGCCGCACGACGCTGATGCTGCGCAGCGATGTCGCGCCGAACTGGATGCACAGCTGCGCAAGGCCGGCTGCCATCCACGCGGCTGGCGCGAGGTTCCCACCGATGACAGCGTTTGTGGCCAACTGGCCCGCGACACCTTGCCGAAGATCGAGCAGGTGTTCGTCGATGCAGGCATCGAGCAGAGCGCCGAACAATTCGCACTGGCCTTGTTCATGGCCCGCCGCCGCAGCGAACAGAGCCTGCGCGATGTTGCCGATTACTACGTCACCACGCTCAGCGCCGAGGCCATCAGCTACAAGGGCATGGTGCTGCCGGACAAGCTGAGCACGTTCTACCCGGACCTGCAGCGCCATGAGCTGGCGTCCAGCGTGGTGGTGTTCCACCAGCGCTTCTCCACCAACACCATGCCGCGCTGGCCGCTGGCACACCCGTTCCGCATGCTCGCCCACAACGGCGAGATCAACACCATCGAAGGCAACCGCCACTGGGCGCAGGCGCGCAGCAAGGTGTGGAAGACGCCGAAGTTCGACATCGCCGAGCTCGACCCGGTGATCTCGATGCACGGCTCGGACTCGCAGAGCATGGACAACATGCTGGAGCTGATGGTGTCCGGCGGCATGGAGCTGATCCAGGCGCTGCGCATCCTTGTTCCGCCGGCGACGCAGTCGCTGGAATTCAAGGACGCCGACCTGGCCGCGTTCTACGAGTTCTATGGCTTGAACAGCGAGCCCTGGGACGGCCCGGCCGGCATCGTTGCCTGCGACGGCCGCTACGCCGCCTGCACGCTGGACCGCAACGGCCTGCGCCCCGCCCGCTGGATGCTGACCTCCGACCGCCACTTCCTGGTGGCCTCCGAAGCCGGCGTGTGGGAAGTGCCAACCGAACGCGTGGTGCGCAAGGGCAAGCTCGGCCCGGGCCAGATGATGGCCATCGACCTGAAGCGTGGCGACCTGCTCGATTCGGAAGCCATCGACCGCATCAACCGCGCGCGTGCGCCGTACAAGCAATGGCTGCACCAGGGCGTGACCTACCTGCAGACCGAGCTGATCGATCCCTCGCTGGCCGAGGAACCGTTCGACGAAGCGACGCTGCGCAGCTACCACAAGCTGTTCCAGCTCACGACCGAAGAACTGGAACAGGTGCTGCGGCCACTGGCCGAAACCGGCCAGGAAGCCACCGGCTCGATGGGCGATGACACGCCGATCGCCGTGCTCAGCCGCAATACCCGGCCGCTGTACGACTACTTCCGCCAGGCCTTCGCGCAGGTCACCAACCCGCCGATCGATCCGCTGCGCGAAGACTGCGCGATGTCGCTTACCACCCAGCTCGGCAAGGAGACCAACATCTTCCACGCCGGTGCGGAGACGGTGAACCACGTCATCCTCAACTCGCCGGTGCTGAGCCAGCGCAAGCTGCGCCAGCTGCTGAAGATGGAGCAGTACGTCGAGCGCAACCGCTTGATCGACCTGTCCTACAGTGTCGAGGAAGGCTTGAAGGCCGGCATCGAACGCATCTGCGCCGAGTGCGAGCAGGCCGCGCGCGATGGCGTGGTGATGCTGCTGCTGTCCGACCGCTACCCGGTTGCCGACCGGCCGATGGTGCATGCACTGCTGGCCACCAGCGCCGTGCACCACCATCTGTCCAAGGCGGGCCTGCGTTGCGACGTCAATCTGATTGTTGAAACCGGCACCGCACGCGATGCACACCACATGGCATGTCTGCTGGGCTTTGGTGCCACTGCGGTGTACCCGTATCTGGCCTACCAGACGCTGTTCGATCTGGGCAGGCGCGGCATCCTGCTGCTGAAGAAGGGCGGTGAGGTCTCGCAGATCGGCCGCAGTTACCGCAAGGGCATCTACAAGGGCCTGAGCAAGATCATCTCCAAGATGGGCATCTGCACCGTCGCCAGTTATCGCGGCGCGCAGTTGTTCGAGATCGTCGGCCTTGATCCGGACGTGGTTGAACTGTGCTTCCCGGATACCGCTGCCCGCATCGGTGGCGTCGGCCTGGCACGGCTGGATACCGAAGCGCGCGAACTGATGGTGCGTGCGTGGAATGATCTGGCACAACCGGAAGTCGGCGGCCTGCTCAAGTATGTGCATGGCGGCGAATACCACATGTACAACCCGGACGTGGTGATGACGCTGCAGCGCGCTTCGCGTACCGGCGATGCCGCCGATTGGCGCAAGTACATGGACGCGGTGCATTCGCGCCCGACCTCGGCGCTGCGCGACCTGCTGCAGCTCAAGCCGGCGGCAACGCCGGTACCGCTGGACGAAGTGGAACCGGCCGAAGCACTGTTCAAGCGCTTCGATACCGCCGCCATCTCGCTGGGCGCACTGTCGCCGGAAGCGCATGAAGCGTTGGCGATTGCGATGAACCGCCTCGGCGGCCGCTCCAACTCCGGCGAAGGCGGCGAAGATCCCGCGCGCTACGGCACCGAGAAGCGTTCCAAGATCAAGCAGGTGGCCTCGGGCCGCTTCGGCGTCACCGCCGAATACCTGGTCAATGCCGAAGTGCTGCAGATCAAGGTCGCGCAGGGCGCCAAGCCCGGCGAAGGTGGCCAGCTGCCCGGCCACAAGGTCAATGAACTGATCGCGCGCCTGCGCTACGCCAAGCCCGGCATCGGCCTGATCTCGCCGCCGCCGCATCACGACATCTATTCAATCGAAGACCTGGCACAGCTGATCTACGACTTGAAGCAGGTCAATCCGGATGCATTGGTGTCGGTGAAACTGGTCTCGCATGCGGGTGTCGGCACCATTGCCGCTGGCGTGGTGAAGGCCGGCGCTGACCTGATCACCGTGTCCGGCCACGACGGCGGCACCGGTGCTTCGCCGATCAGCTCGATCCGCTATGCGGGCGTGCCGTGGGAACTGGGCGTGGCCGAATCGCATCAGGCACTGGTTGGCAACGACCTGCGCAGCCGCACCATCCTGCAGACCGATGGCGGCCTGAAGACCGGCCTGGATGTGGTCAAGGCCGCGTTGCTCGGCGCTGACAGCTTCGGCTTCGGCACCGGCCCGATGATCGTGCTGGGCTGCAAGTACCTGCGCATCTGCCACCTCAACAACTGCGCCACCGGCGTGGCCACCCAGGACGAGCGCCTGCGTGCCGGCTACTTCACCGGCCTGCCGGAACGCGTGGAGAACTTCTTCCGCCTGCTGGCCGAGGAAGTGCGCGAATGGTTGTCCTATCTTGGCGTCCGTTCGCTGGATGAAATCGTCGGCCGCACGGACCTGTTGCAACAGCTCGACGTGTCGCCGCGCGAAGGCGTCAAGGTCGACCTGTCGCGGCTGCTGGCGCCCGCGCATTACGACGGCGCGCATTGCGCCGCGCAGCGCCTGTACCAGTCGCCGGACAGCCTGGCCACGCAGATGGATGACCTGCTGGCCGATGCCATCGCCAACAAGCGTGGCGGCGAGCATCGCTTCCTGATCCACAACACCGACCGTTCGGTGGGCACGCGCCTGTCTGGCACCATCGCCCGCGCGCACGGCAACCACGGCATGAGCGAAGCACCGTTGAATCTGCGCTTCCGTGGCACTGCCGGGCAGAGCTTCGGTGCCTTCAACGTCGGCGGCCTGAATCTGGAAGTTGAAGGTGAAGCCAACGACTACGTCGGCAAGGGCATGGCCGGCGGCCGCCTGGTGGTGCGTCCACCGCGCGGCGCACGCTTCGAGGCACGCAACACCGCCATCGTCGGCAACACCTGCCTGTACGGCGCTACCGGCGGCGAACTGTTTGCCGCTGGCCGTGCCGGCGAGCGCTTCGGCGTGCGCAACTCCGGCGCGCTGGCAGTAATCGAAGGTGCCGGTGACCACTGCTGCGAATACATGACCGATGGCGTAGTCGCGGTGTTGGGCAAGGTCGGTCTGAACTTCGGTGCCGGCTTTACCGGTGGCCTGGCATACGTGCTGGATATCGATCGCGATTTCGTCGACCGCTACAACCACGAACTGATCGACATCCATCGCATTTCAGCCGAAGGCTTCGAGAACTACCGACAGCACCTGCACAGCTTGATCAGTCGCCACCGCGAGTTGACCGGCAGCATCTGGGCGCAGCAGATCCTGGACGAGTTCCGCGATTACGTCGGCAAGTTCTGGCTGGTCAAACCCAAGGCCGCCAGCATTGAATCGCTGGCCGAAGCGCTGCGCAGCGCTGCTTGATTTTCAGTCTCCCTCTCCCGCCTGCGGGAGAGGGCCGGGGTGAGGGTAGCTTGAAAGCAGAGCGCCCTCATCCGCCCCTTCGGGGCACCTTCACCCGCGAGCGGGAGAAGGGCTCCTCCAGACGCCACGAGTTCCCATGAGCCGCAAGCAAGCCTTCCAGTTCCTCGATCTGCCCCGCACCATGCCGCAGCGCATTCCGGTGGAATTGCGCACGTCCGGCGATTGGGGCGAACTCCATGGCAAGTTCGACAAGGCCGACGCGCAGTACCAGGCCGGGCGCTGCCTGGACTGCGGCAATCCGTACTGCAGCTGGAAGTGCCCGGTGCACAACGCCATCCCGCAATGGCTGCAGCTGGTGCAGGAAGACCGCATCCACGAAGCGGCGACGCTTTGCCATTCAACCAACCCGCTGCCGGAAGTCTGCGGCCGCGTCTGCCCGCAGGACCGCCTGTGCGAAGGCAGCTGCACGCTGGAAGAATTCGGCGCGGTCACCATCGGCGCAGTCGAGAAGTACATCGTCGACACCGCGCTGGCCACGGGCTGGAAGCCGGACCTGGTCGCCGTTGAGAGCACCGGCAAGCGCGTGGCTATTGTCGGCGCCGGCCCCGCTGGCTTGGCGTGCGCTGATCGCCTGGCCCGTGCCGGTGTGCAGGCCGTTGTATTCGACCGCTACGAACAGATCGGTGGTCTGCTGCAGTTCGGCATCCCCAGCTTCAAGCTGGAAAAGAGCGTGATCGAGCGCCGCCGCGAGATCCTCGAAGGCATGGGCGTGCAGTTCCGCCTGGGCGTGGAGATCGGCCGCGATATCAGCATCGAACAGCTGCAGAGCGACTATGACGCGGTCTTCCTCGGCACCGGCGCTTACCGTTATACCGACGGCGGCCTGATCGGCCAGGATCTGAAGAACGTACTGCCGGCACTGCCGTTCCTGGTGCAGAACAGCCGCATCGTCAGTGGCGACGATCCGCAGGGCCGGCCGATTGCCGGCTGGGAAGACCAGATCGCCCTGCCGGACCTAAACGGCAAGCGCGTGGTGGTGCTGGGCGGCGGCGATACCGGCATGGACTGCGTGCGCAGTGCAATCCGCCTGGGTGCCGCCAAAGTGACCTGTGCCTATCGCCGCGATGAGGCCAACATGCCGGGCTCGGCGCGTGAAGTAGCCAATGCCCGCGAAGAAGGCGTGCGCTTCCTGTTCAACCGCCAGCCGCTGGCGATTGAAGCCGGTGCCGATGATGAAGTGATTGGCGTAAGCGTGATCGAGACCGAGCTGGGCGAGCCCGATGCCAACGGCCGCCGCAACGCGGTCGCCATCGAAGGCAGCGAGTCGCTGCTGGAAGCAGACGTGGTGATCATCGCCTTCGGCTTCTCACCGACCTTGCCTGATTGGCTTTCGTCGCAAGGCGTGGAAGCAAGCAGCAACGGCCGCATCATCGCCGGCGGCGCGACCCGTCTGCCATTCCAGACCCACAACCCCAAGCTGTTTGCCGGTGGCGATGTGGTGCGCGGTGCCGACCTTGTGGTCACCGCTGTCGCCGAAGGGCGCGATGCGGCGGAGAGCATTGTTGCTTTGTTGAAGCGGTAGAGCGGAGAAGCGCTAGGAGCGGCCTCACCCCTACCCCTCTCCCGTAGAAACGGGAGAGGGGCTACTTAAGCATTGTTTGTTTAAGCGCTGCCGGATCCGCTGCTTCGGCTGTTGATCTGCCTGTTGCTCCGCCTGTTTCTCTAACTCTTGCTCTATCTGTTGGCTCTGGCTGTTGGCTGTTGGCTGTTGGCTGTTGGCTGTTGGCTGTTGGCTTTGGCTGTTGGCTTTGGCTGTTGGCTTTGGCTGTTGGCTTTGGCTGTTGGCTTTGGCTGTTGGCTTTGGCTGTTGGCTGTTGGCTTTGGCTGTTGGCTTTGGCTTTGGCTTTGGCTGTTGGCTTTGGCTGTTGGCTTTGGCTGTTGGCTTTGGCTGTTGGCTTTGGCTGTTGGCTTTGGCTGTTGGCTTTGAACTATCCGTTCGCCCAGTAGCAACGTCTTCCCTTCTCCCGCTTGCGGGAGAAGGTGCCCGAACGGGCGGATGAGGGGAGCACTTGCTCCGGCATGGGCACTCGCTTTGACTCCAACGCCACCCACCTGTCTTACACTCAAGAACTCCACACAAAGAGAATCCGCAATGCGCATCGGTCTGGCCGCAAACCGTCTCCATCACGAAAGCGCCGACGCGGCATTGTTTCGCTGGTTACGCGCCAGCGAGAGCGGTATTCGCGAGCTGGGGGTGGAGCTGCATGCCGTTGGCCGTACTTACGACGCCATTGCCAGCACCTATCCGCTGCAGAACTATCCAGCACTTCAGCGTTACCCCAATGGCCGCGAAGGCGGTTTGATGAAACTGGTCGCTGAAGTTGTCGGAATGGGCACGCCCGAGCGCACGCTCGATGGTGCCATCTACCTCATCGATCCAGTCGATCCGTCCTCGGTATTCCCCGAGGCCATTGCCCTCAAGCGCCAGTGCGTCATCCACGGCAAACCCTTCATTTCCACGGTGGCCACGGCACGCGACTGGATCGAGATGGAGCGCATCCATGCAGGCTTCGCCCCAGACCCGGGCGCCAACGACCTGCATGACTTCGGCAAGCAGACTCTGGCATTGATCGCTCACGATGCGCGCAAGCCACAGATGCTGGCCTTCGCCGCCGAGCACTTCGACGTGTTGTCGCAGTTCGAGCAGCGCATAGGCACCGGCACAACCGGCCAGCGATTGAACGAGATGGCCTGGAGCCGTGGATGGCCGCGTGACCAGGAATGGATTCACCGTTTCCAGAGTGGTCCACTCGGCGGCGACGCGCAGATCGCGGACCGCGTGCTCGAGCACCGCTGCCAACGCGCGATCTTCTTTGAAGACCCGCATGTAGCCCGCCAGCATGAAGCCGACATCCAGCTGCTGGAGCGCGCGGTGACAACGGTCACTGACGAAGCGGTGTGCATCACTGCACCGAATATCGCTGCCCGTTGGGCCAGCGCAGCCCAAGCTCGCCAGAAAGTCTGATTCCATCGATTCGCGTAGTCCCATTCCCCCCCGTCAACCGTAGTGCCGAGCCATGCTCGGCAGCGGCTTTACCCGCAGCGTTTGCCGAATAGTGCTTTTGCCGTGGCTTTTGCTTCCGCTTTGGCTCTGGCTCTGGCTCTGGCTCTGGCTTTGGCTTTGGCTTTGGCTTTGGCTTTGGCTCTGGCTCTGGCTCTGGCTTCGATTTCTGCCGTTGCTTTAGCCCTTCTCCCGCCTGCGGGAGAAGGGTTGGGATGAGGGGGAGCTTTAGGCTTCTAGCTTTCTGGCTTGGTTCAAGCTTTTCTGGGTCGTTGCTTCTACGAGCTTCGCGGCTGACGCCGCTCCCACAACTGCGCGCGCGCCGCTGCCGCGCCCAAAGAAAAACCCCGCTGCTTTTGGCAGCGGGGTTTTTGGTTTAAATCCTGACGATGACCTACTCTCGCACAGCTTAGGCTGCACTACCATCGGCGCGGCTACGTTTCACTTCCGAGTTCGGGATGGGATCGGGTGGTTCCATAGCGCTAATTTCATC
>NZ_JBRRBO010000047.1:0-33698 GCF_056756175.1 Stenotrophomonas sp. STEN240
GCTTACGCCGCTCCTACAATGTTGATGATTGCCTGGAAAGCCTCTGCCGAGCATGGCTCGGCACTACGCATTGCCTGGAAACCTTCTGCCGAGCATGGCTCGGCACTACGGGGTGGTGTTCAGTTCATTACGCGGAAGCGCACGCGGGTCCAGGCGCCGTCGGATGCCAATGCGGTCAGGGTGTGCTCGCCGACATCATTGAAGTCACGCATGAAGGTGCGTGTGCCCTGTGTCTGCGCGATCCAGCGGCCATCCAACAGCCATTCAATCGTCGCCTCGCTGCCCAATGCGCGCAGCTGCAGACGCGGGCCGTGCTGCGCACCCGGCGCGCGCGCCAATGTGGCCAGATCATTCAAGCCTTCGATATGCAGCACGCCGTCGGATTGGCGCCCATCATCGGCACAATCCGATGCCAAGGGCGGCAGACTCTGTGCCTGCCGCTGGGCCACGCTCAGCCACGGCGAGGCCAGTGCAGGCCAACGGGCGATCTCGCGCTGCTCCACCTGCGCATGCCCCTCACAACCGGGTGATAGCCGCTGCCCGCTGCGTGCATCCACCTGGAAACGCATGCGACCGGATTGCCATAGCCGCGCTTCGCGCTCGGGAAAACTGGGCGGCACCACGCCGTCCAGCACCCAGGCTGGAAAGCGCCGCTGGCACATCGCTGCTGGCGTCTGCTCAGCGGCAATGCCCAGTGGCCAACAGATCTCGACTTCACTGACACTGTCCGGCCGCGACCGCACCGCGTTGTCGCCGGCCTGCCGTGGCAGGCTATCGATGACCTCGAACATCAGTGGCAAGGCGGTAACCGCGCCGTACTGGCCGGGCAATGGCGTGCCATCGGGCCGGCCCACCCACACACCAACGGTATAGGTGCGGGTGCTGCCTATCGCCCAGGCGTCGCGGTAGCCGTAACTTGTGCCGGTTTTCCATGCCACGCGCGGGCGGCTGCCGGTATCGAAGGTGCCCACGCCATAACCGGGGCGCGGGTTGGACTCCAACACGTCGCGCACGATCCAGGCAGCGCCCGGCGACACCAGACGGCGCTCGATGCGCGGGTCCTTCGGCGTGTAACGCACCCGCCCGGCGATACCTTCGCGATTGAGCGCGGAGAACGCGCCAACCAGATCTTCCAGCCGCGCGCCGGTGCCGCCAAGAATCAGCGCAAGACTGGGCTGGGTTCCACGCGGGAAGCGCAGGTTGATACCGGCATTGCCCAGCCGCGCGGCAAACCGCGCCGGCCCTACCCGCTCCAGCAGATCCACCGATGGCACGTTCAAGGACAGGCGCAGCGCGGTGGCCGCACCGACCGGGCCGTTGAAGGCAGCATCGAAGTTGCCGGGACGGTAGCCACCGAAACTCTGCGGCGCATCGACAATCAGGCTTTCCGAATGGATCAGGCCGTCATCCAGCGCCATGCCGTACAGGAAAGGCTTGAGCGTCGAACCGGGCGAGCGCCAGGCTTGGACCATGTCCACATGGCCAAGCCGTGCCTTGTCGCCAAAGCTCACCGAGCCGACATAGGCCCGCGCTTCCAAGGTGCTGTTGTCCATCACCAGCAGCGCCGCCGAGGTGCGCTCCGGCAACTGCGAAAAATAGGAAGAAACGCGCTCTTCCAACGTGCGCTGCAAGCCGCTGTCGATGCTGGTTTCGATCTGCGGCACACGCGGTTGTGCGCTGCGCATGCGCTGCGCCAGCAAGGCGGCGTGCAGAGGCTGCTGCAGTGAGCGCGCGACCACCGGCTCGATGCGTGCATCGGCCACATCATCGGCCGACCACACACCGAGTTCGGCCATGCGCGCCAACACCTTGTCGCGGGCACGCTGCGCCGCTTCCGGATGCCGGTCCGGGCGCAGCCGGCTTGGGGATTGCGGCAGCACCGCCAGCAACGCGGCTTCTGCCTGCGACAGATGCGTCGCTGACTTGCCCAGATAGGCCCAGCTGGCCGCTTCCACGCCTTCGATGGTGCCACCGTAAGGCGCGCGTTCCAGGTACAGGTCCAGGATCTGCGCCTTGCTCAGGTGCACTTCCAACTGCAGCGCACGCAGCAACTGCTTGAGCTTGCCCCACGGGGTGCGCGTATGCGGGTCGAGGATGCGCGCAACCTGCATGGTCAAGGTCGAGCCGCCGGAGACGATGCGCCGTTCCAGCAGCATCTGTTTGCCGGCGCGCAGCAACGCCCAGGGATTGATGCCCGGATGCCGCCAGAACCAGCGGTCCTCGTAGGTCAGCAAGGCCTGCAGATACAACGGCGAAATTGTCTTTACGTCAGCCGGGTAACGCCAAACGCCTTCCGCATCGGCGAAGGCGCGCAACGGCGTGCCATCGCGCGCCACCACCAGCGTGCTGGTGTCACGCGACTTCGGCAGCGGCGGTGGGAAGGCCAGGTCCAGCACCAGCAGCACTGTCAGCAGCGCGGCAACGGCCCAACGCAGATTGCGAAGCGTAAGCACGGCACGCAGACGGGGGCCAACGTGTTTCAGCCGAGGGGCGCGCGCGTTCACTGTGGATGGTTCTTCAAACGTTGCCTGTGGAGCTGGGGCGGAATGGCTTGGCCGTGGAAGAGCTTACCCCTCCCCAGCCCTCCCCTTGCCATCGGCAAAGGGAGGGAGCAGGAGCCGATTACGGCTGCACCACCGTGATGGTGCTCGGGTTGGAACGGCCAACACCGCGCATGTCGGGACGGTACATGTCCTCGGCCAGTGGCGGCGGCACCATGTAGGTACCCGGGGTGACCGCACGCACCAGATAGAACACGTGTGCGGTGCTGCCACGCGAGAGCTTCAATGCCGCCACGTAGCGGTCGTCACGGAACTCTTCATGCTTGACGTCAGCAGCGCTGGAGCGGTCACTGACCTTGACCTCGCCCACCACCACATCGGCCCATTGCTTGGCGTCGCCGAGGTTGAAGTTTTCGATCTCCAGCCCGGCTGGCAGCAGGTCGGTCAGCAAGGCATCGGGCATGTTCGAGTTGGCGGTGACACTGAGCCGCACGATCAAGGCCTCGCCTTCCTTCAGCGGCCGCGGCGTCCACGGCTTGCCGTCGGTGCCGAACCAGGACCGCTCGATGCCGATCACGCTGTTGTCCGGTGCCGGTGGCTGGCGCGGAATACCGGCCACATCCAGGCTGGCGAACATCGGTGCCTCGCCCTGCGGCGAGAAACGCACGCCCTGCGCCAACTGCGCCATGTCGAACACGCGCCCGAAGGCCTTGCGGGCGTCGATGTTCTCGACCTTGTCGCCTACCGCCAGCTCGCCGGACACCAGCTTCTTCTGGTTGGCCATCAAGGCCTTGCCCAGACGCGCCAGCGCCACCTGCTCCTGCGTGCTCAGCCACATCAGGCCACTGCCACGGCGCACGTCCAGGGTGCGCCCCAGATCGATCACGCGCGCATCGTATTCCGGCTTGGACAGGCCGCGCTCGTGCAGCAGCGCGATCATCAAGGCCTCGTCGCGCAGGCGGGTGCCGTAGTCGCCGAAGTACTCCGGACGGTCCGCGCTGGATTTTGCAAAGCCCGCAGCGATGGCGGCCTGGCCGCGCTTGCTGTCGCCCTGGATCGCCAACGCCGCACCCAGATGCACCAGCGACAAGCCGGTCACTGCCTTGCTGCGTTCGTTGTCCCACAGCGTGCGCAGCGTGCCCAGTGGCGCGCGGTTGACCCGTGCCAGCACGTAGCCCGAATAGGCCTGGTTGGCGAACTTCAGCCCATCACGGCGGTCACTGCCGTAGAACTGGTTGCCGCCGCTGAGCAGGTCCTCGCTGATCCGGTTCAGTGCCTTCTGCAGCACGTTCTCCGGCACCGCGAAGCCGGCATCCTTGGCGTCGAGCAGGAACTCGGCGACATACGGGGTCAGCGCCGGGTTGATGTAGTCATCATCGCCCCACATCGAGAAGTTGCCATTGGCCACCTGCATCGAGGCCAAGCGGCCGAACGCGCCTTCCATGCGCTCACGGCGGGTTTTGGCATCCAGCCCATCGGCGCCAAGCATGGCCGAGGTGGCCTCATCCAACATCAGCGCTGCGTAGCCCTTGCTGGTGGTCTGCTCGGCGCAGCCGTAGGGGTAATTCAACGCGCCCTGCAGCGCCGAGGCGAACGGGATCGGCGGCAAGGCGCTGACCAGCATGCGCGCATTGACCGAGCCGCCCATCAGGCCGTTGGCGAAACTGCTGTCCAGGGTGACCGGCACCAGCGGATCCAACGTGCGGCTCTGCGAACGCAGCACCGACGGCCACGCCGCACGTACCGGCAGGTCGTAGCGCCGGTCCACCTTGAAGCCGTTGCCGTCGACACGTACCCGCACCTTGGCCACGCTATAGCCTTCCTGCGCGGTCAGCGGGAAGCTCAGGGTGCTCTTGGCGTCGCCGGCCAGCTGCACCGTCCGCGTCGATTCGGCGATGCCGAGCGGGCCTTCGCCATCCACGCGGACATTGAACTCGCCCGGCTTGCCGGTGAAGTTCTGCACGTCCAGGGTAATGGTGCTGCGGTCACCCGGCGCCATCACCCGCGGCATGCTGGCTTCGGCCAGGATCGGCGCACGCACCAGCGTTTCCACATCGCGGTTGCCGTAGCGGTCGGCCGAATACACCATCGTCGATACGCGCAGGGTGCCGTTGAAATCCGGTACCTGCAGCTGCACCCGCGCATTGCCCTTGGCATCCAGCGCCACCGGCCCGGAGAACAGATCCACCGTCTGCACCCGTGCGGTAGGCCGCTTGGCCTGCGGCAGTGCCGCCAACGCCATGTCGCCACCGAACTTGAGCTTGCCGCTGTTGCCCTCGAAGCTCTCGATCACCCGGCCATAGATGTCATAGGCATCCACACCCAGGCGCCGCTGCGCGAAGAAATGCCCGGGTGCATCCGGCACCGGGAAACGGGTGATGTTGAGAATGCCCACGTCCACCGCCGAAACGGTAACGTGCGCCGGCTTGCCAGCCAGCTCGGGTGCGCTGACGGTCACCGTCATCGGCTGTTCCGGGCGCATCTGCTTGGGCGCGATCAGGCCGACCGCGACGCGACGATCGCGACGATCCATCGGTACGTGCACCACGCCCACGGCGCGCGCCGGGGTGATCTTGCTGGGCGCACTGCCACCACGGAATACCAGCGCGGTGATGTAGACATCGTGCCGCTCCCAGTCCTTCGTCACCGGGATTTCGAAGGTGCTGCCCGGCTTGGCATCGATGTCCTGCACATACAGCATGTGGTCGCTTTCCACCATCAACACGCCACGACCGGCATGCGGCGGGGTCAGCGTGACCTTGAGCGTGTCGCCGTCGCGGTAGGCGGTCTTGTCCAGCGACAGCTTGACCTTGTCAGGCCGTGCATCCAGGCCACGGTTGTCGTCGTTCCAGCTCCAGCCGGCGCGGAACGGATAGCGCATGGTCAGGCCGGTGGCCGGGTCGAACACGTCTACCCGGTACTCGCCCCACTCCACCGGGAAATCGAACCGGACGGAGGTTGCACCGGCATCGACGGTGCGGGTCTCCTTGTTCTCGAAACGGCGGGTGAAGTCGTAATCCCAGCGGTTGTCGGTATAGGTCCAGTGGTAATCACGCAGCTCGCGTACCAGGGTGATCTTCAGGCCCTTGGCCGGCTGCGGCTTGCCATCGGCATCCACCCGCATCAGCTCGAAGCGGGCGTTGGCATTGGCATCGGCGCCATCGGTATCGTTGAACAACGGGCGCACCGCGACCAGCGCTGGCGCCGGCCACATCACCCGCTTCATCGTGCGGGTAACGGTGCGGCCGCCGGTTTCATAGACGCTGCCCGAGAGCAGCGCGGCCACGGTGGTGGCCTTGCCTGCTTCGGCGGGCAATGCCACGTCTTCGCGCAGCTTGCCGTCCTTGGGCAAGGTGGTGTCGATCACGTCATTGGCTTCGCGCGGCAGCTGCACGGTCGGGTCGCCGAAGAACCAGCCCGGCATCGACTCCACCGGGTGCTGCTCCACCGCCACCGCCAGGCGCGCGGTGAAGCGATTGCCATCGGCCGGTGCGCCGTACAGATAGGCCGCGTCGGCCTGCAACTTCAGCGGCTCGCCCGGCTTGAGGGTCTTCTGCGTGCTGCCCAGGTCCAGCTTCATGCGCTCGGGCAGGAACTCCTCGATGCGCAGCGTCATGCCCTGCACCGCTTCCTTGCTGGCCGGATCGGTACGGAACTCAACGGTCCAGCGCCCGGTCGGCGCCTCCACCGGGATGGTCTGCTCGAACGAGAAATAGCCTTGCTCGCCGGGCTGCAGGCGGGTCTCGCGGAAGGTCTTGCCGTCGGGCTGCTTGAGCCGCAGGAACACCGGCTGGCCGCCAGTGGCCGGCCCGGCCAGGGTCTTGCCGTCGTTGTCGCGCAGCAGCGCGGAGATGCGCACGGTCTCGCCGGGGCGGTAAAGATCACGTCCGGACCAGGCGAACACATCGAAGTTGGCGTTCTGGCGCCCGGCAACCGCAAACTCGCTCAGGTCCAGCGCAGGCTGGTTGAACGGCAGCATGGTGGTGTCGCTGCCGCTGCTGGCGACCAGCACATGCGCGGCGTCCAGCGTGTAGTTGAGCAAGGCGTTGCCGTTGCCGTCGGTCTGGCCTTTGAGGATGACCTCACCCTTGGCGTCGATGACCTTCAGCTCGACCTTCTTGGCCGGCGCGCCGTCGGCCAATGAAGCGGTATGGACGAACAGCTTGTCCTTGTAGGCGCGGGTATGCAGGCCGATATCACTGACGGTGAAGAACGAGGTATCGAACTCGCTGTCAAAACTGCCGGTGCGCTTCATCACCGCGAAGTACAGACCGGGTTGCTGCAGCTCCTTCACGTCCTGGATCGGCAGGTAGGTCAGCACACGCTCGTTCTGCTTGCCGCCCAGCACGAAACGATTGACGTAGACCGGCTCAGCCAGCTGCGACAGCGGCGTGCGGTCACTGTATTCACTGTCCAGCTCCCAGCTGCCACGGCGACCGCCGCGCTGGTACTGGCTGAAGAAGGTGGGCAGGTCCTTTTCGCGCACGCGCAGGAACTCGACATCCACCTCCGGCACATTGACCGACACCACCGGCAAGCCGCGGCTGTCCTTGGCCGGCAGCACGCTGCCCTGCGAAGCGAAGCCCACCGCCGGATCAAGTTCGCCGGTGAAAACCTTCTGCTTGACCTCGGTGCCCAGCCGGTTGCCGTCGGCAGCCAGCAGATCGGCCGAGATGATCAGCGTGTATTCCTGGGCCGCCTCCACATAGGGATAGCGCAGGGTCTTGCCGTCGTCGGACAGCGACCAGCTGCTGTCCTCGTTGCCGACCTTCTCCTCGAAGCGCAACAACTTGTCGAAATCCTGGGTGCCGACCAGCGGGCGCGTGAACTCAACCGCCAGCGCAAGGCCGTCGCCGCTCTTCTGGTCCGGGTAGGCGCGCAGCATGGCGAAGCCCTTGACCTCTTCCTGCTTGGTCTGGATCGCCTCGCCGGTAGCCCCGGGCAGCTGCCCGCTTTCGTTCCTGCCGCATCCTGCAACCAGGGCCAGCGCCACCATGGCGACCGCCGCCCAACGAATACGCTTCAACATCCTGTTAACCATGGCGTCCTCCCGCAGATGGGCGGAGTATAACCAGCCAGCACGCAAAGCCTTGTGTAACGGTGCGCATTCCGCAGGCGATTCGTCTGGAAGCGGGGCCTGCTGCGGTCGCGCTGACTTGCCGCCCGCCCCCGCGCTAAAGCAAAGGGCCACTGCTGCCAGTGGCCCTCGCCTGGTGCCGCATCAGCCTGGAAAACTCAGAACGCATCACCCGGCACGCGCACCCAGCCTTCCATCAGGATGCGGGCACTGCGGCTCATTACTGCCTTGGTCACCGTCCACTGGCCGTCGACCTGGCTCACTGCGGCGCCCACGCGCAGCGTGCCGGACGGATGGCCGAAGCGCACCGCATCGCGCTGGCCACCACCGGCGGCGAGGTTAACCAGCGTGCCCGGCACCGCGGCGGCGGTGGCGATGGCAACCGATGCCGTGCCCATCATCGCGTGGTGCAGCTTGCCCATCGACATGGCGCGGGCATTGAGATCAATGTCGGCGGCATGGATCTGCTTGTTGCCGCTGGACACATAGTCCTGCGGCGGCGCGACGAACACGACCTTGGGCGTGTGCTGGCGCTTGATCGCTTCTTCTGGCGCCTTGATCAGGCCCATACGCAGGGCACCGGCAACGCGGATCGCTTCCAGCTTGACCAGCGCGGCCTTGTCTTCATTGATGGCCGGCTGCAGTTCGGCACCGCTGTAGCCGACGTCGGCAGCGTTGACGAACACTGTGGGGATGCCTGCAGTGATCATCGTTGCCTGCAGCGTACCGACGCCGGGCACGTCCAAAGCATCGACCAGATTGCCGGTGGGGAACATCGCACCACCGCCCTCACCGTCGCCTTCATCGGCCGGGTCGATGAACTCCAGCACGATCTCGGCAGCGGGAAAGGTCACGCCATCCAGCTCGAAGTCGCCGGTCTCCTGCACCAGACCGTCAGTGACCGGCACGTGCGCGATGATGGTCTTGTTGATGTTGGCCTGCCAGATACGCACTTCGCAGATGCCGCTCTGCGGTACGCGCGCAGCATCAACATAGCCTGCGTGCAGCGCGAACGCGCCGGCAGCGGTGGACAGGTTGCCGCAGTTGCCGGACCAGTCGACGAAATCGGTGTCGATGGAAACCTGGCCATACAGATAGTCGATGTCATGGCCGGGTTTGCTGCTGGGCGAAATGATCACGCACTTGCTGGTACTGGAAGTCGCACCGCCCATGCCATCGGTGTGCTTGGCGTAGGGATCGGGCGAGCCGATTACACGCTGCAGCAAACGGTCGCGGGCAGTGCCGGGCTGCTGCGCGCTGGCGGGCAGGTCCTGGAGGCGGAAGAACACGCCTTTGGAGGTGCCGCCGCGCATGTAGGTAGCGGGGATCTTGATCTGCGGGGTGTGGGACATGTTCAGGCTTTCCTACTTGGTTCTTGATGTGAAGGATCGGATGCGGCATCAGCCACCCCTGCCCTCACCCCAACCCCTCTCCCGCGGGCGGGAGAGGGGCTCTTGTCATGCGTTCGCCGACTCCAGGAAATCCTGCGCGAAGCGCTGCAGCACGCCGCCGGCTTCGTAGATCGCCACTTCTTCATCCGAATCCAGACGGCAGATCATCGGCACCTTCAACACTTCACCGTTGCGACGGGTGATGACCAGGGTCAGGTCCGTGCCCGGCGTGCGCAGGCCCTGCACGTCGTAGGTTTCAGTACCGTCGATGCCCAGCGTGTTGCGGTTGATACCCGGCTTGAACTCCAGCGGCAGTACGCCCATGCCGATCAGGTTGGTGCGGTGGATGCGTTCGAAGCCTTCGGCAGCAATCGCTTCCACGCCGGCCAGACGCACGCCCTTGGCGGCCCAGTCGCGCGAGCTGCCCTGGCCGTAATCGGCACCGGCGATGATGATCAGCGGCTGCTTGCGTTCCATGTAGGTCTCAATCGCTTCCCACATGCGCATGACTTTTCCTTCCGGCTCAACCCGCGCCAGCGAACCCTGCTTCACGCTGCCGTCTTCGTTGCGCACCATCTCGTTGAAGAGCTTGGGGTTGGCGAAGGTGGCGCGCTGCGCGGTGAGGTGGTCGCCGCGGTGGGTGGCGTAGGAATTGAAGTCCTCTTCCGGCAGGCCCATCTTGGCCAGATACTCACCGGCCGCGCTGGAACGCAGGATGGCGTTGGACGGCGACAGATGGTCGGTGGTGATGTTGTCCGGCAGCACGGCCAGCGGCAGCATGCCGCGCAGCGTGCGCTCACCGGCCAATGCACCCTCCCAATACGGCGGACGGCGGATATAGGTACTCTGCGGGCGCCAGTTGTACAACGGGCTGACCTTCTCGCCGTGTTCGACGCGCACGTTGAACATCGGGTTGTAGACCTTGCGGAACTGCTCCGGCTTGACCGAGGCCTTCACCACCGCATCGATCTCGGCATCGCTCGGCCAGATGTCCTTCAGGCGCACTTCGTTGCCGTTGGCATCCACACCCAGCACATCCTTCTCGATGTCGAAGCGCACGGTGCCGGCAATGGCATAGGCGATCACCAGCGGCGGCGAGGCGAGGAAGGCCTGCTTCGCATACGGATGGATGCGGCCATCAAAGTTGCGGTTGCCGGACAGCACGGCGGTTGCGTACAGATCCCGGTCGATGATTTCCTGCTGGATCGCCGGATCCAGCGCGCCGCTCATGCCGTTGCAGGTGGTGCAGGCAAAGGCAACGATACCGAAGCCCAGCTTTTCCAGATCCGGCAGCAGGCCGGCTTCTTCCAGGTACAGCTGCACGGCCTTCGAACCCGGCGCCAGCGACGATTTGACCCACGGCTTGCGGCTCAGCCCGCGCGCATTGGCGTTGCGCGCCAGCAGCGCGGCGGCAATCACGTTGCGCGGGTTGGAAGTATTGGTGCAGCTGGTGATCGCAGCGATGATCACCGCACCATCCGGCATCAGGCCCTCGGCTTCCTCGACCTTGCCGCTCTCCAGCTTGGCTTCGTCGGCAATGCCGCGTTCGGCCAGATCCGATACCGGCAGGCGCTTGTGCGGATTGCTGGGGCCAGCCATGTTGCGCACGACGCTGGACAGATCGAACTCCAGCACGCGCTCGTACTTCGCCGTTTCCAGCGCGTCGGCCCACAGGCCGGTGGTTTTGGCGTATTTCTCGACCAGCGCGATCTGTGCTTCTTCGCGGCCGGTCAGGCGCAGGTAATCAATGGTCTGCTGGTCGATGTAGAACATCGCCGCCGTCGCACCGTATTCCGGGCACATATTGGAAATGGTGGCGCGGTCGCCGATGGTCAGTGCAGCGGCACCTTCACCGAAGAATTCCAGCCACGCACCGACCACGCGCTCCTTGCGCAGGAACTCGGTAATCGCCAGCACCACGTCGGTGGCGGTGATGGTCGGCTGCGGCTTGCCGGTCAGCTTGACGCCGATGATGTCGGGCAGGCGCATCCACGAAGCGCGGCCCAGCATCACGTTCTCGGCTTCCAAGCCACCCACGCCAATGGCGATCACGCCGAGCGCGTCCACGTGCGGGGTGTGGCTGTCGGTGCCCACGCAGGTATCCGGGAAAGCCACCCCGCCCTGCTGGTAGATCACCGGCGACATCTTCTCCAGATTGATCTGGTGCATGATGCCGTTGCCCGGCGGAATCACATCGACGTTTTCAAAGGCCAGCTTGGTCCAGTCGATGAAGTGGAAGCGGTCTTCGTTGCGGCGGTCTTCGATGGCGCGGTTTTTGGCGAACGCATCCGGATCGTAGCCACCGCATTCCACTGCCAGCGAGTGATCGACGATCAGCTGCACCGGCACCACCGGATTCACCTTGGCCGGGTCACCGCCCTTGTCGGCGATGGCATCACGCAGGCCCGCCAGGTCGACCAGCGCGGTCTGGCCGAGGATGTCGTGGCAGACCACGCGTGCCGGGAACCAGGGGAAATCAAGGTCGCGCTTGCGTTCGATCAGCTGCTTGAGCGAATCGCTCAGCGTGGCCGGGTTGCAGCGGCGCACCAGGTTTTCGGCCAGCACGCGCGAGGTATAGGGCAGCGTGGCGTAGGCGCCGGGCTGGATGGCATCGACTGCGGCGCGTGCATCGAAGTAATCGAGCGTGCTGCCGGCGAGGTGTTTGCGGTAATCGGTATTCATGGCTGGCCTGTGAGGGTCTGGGCTTGCTGGTGTGCGTTGGTTTACCCGCGGGTGCCTGCAATTGCAGCAAACCCACAGCACCACATGGAATCTGGCAACTCCCTTCTCCCGCTTGCGGGGGAAGGTGCCCGAAGGGCGGATGGGGGGAGCTCTTGCTCTTGCTCTTGCTCTCGCTTGAGCTCCAGCTTTGCTTCGCTCTTTTTCAACGGGCTTGAAGCTTGATCTACGTGCTAGAAGCCTCCCCTCACCCCAACCCCTCTCCCGCAGGCGGGAGAGGGGCTTTATCTCGCTTGTGACGAAGATGGTGCAGGCGCCATCCCGCTTGTGGCGAAGATGGTGCAGGCGTCATCTCGCTTGTGGCGGAGATGGCTTTGGTTTCATTAAGCGCGCTTATCCAACGGCACGAAGGTCTGGTCTTCCGGCCCGGTGTAATTCGCGCTCGGGCGGATGATCTTGCCGTCGATGCGCTGTTCGATGATGTGCGCGCTCCAGCCTGCAGTACGTGCGATAACGAACAACGGGGTGAACATTGCCGTGGGCACACCCATCATGTGGTAGCTGACCGCGCTGAACCAATCCAGGTTCGGGAACATCTTCTTGATGTCCCACATCACCGCTTCCAGACGCTCGGCAATGTCGTACATCTTCATGTTTTCCTGCTCGGCCGACAGCTCGCGCGAGACGTCCTTGATCACCTTGTTGCGCGGATCGGACACGGTGTAGACCGGGTGGCCGAAACCAATCACCACTTCCTTGCGCTCGACGCGGGCCTTGATGTCGACCTCGGCTTCGTCCGGGGTTTCGTAGCGCTTCTGCACTTCGAAGGCGACTTCGTTGGCACCACCGTGCTTGGGACCGCGCAGTGCACCGATACCACCGGTGATGGCGCTGTACATGTCGCTGCCGGTACCGGCGATCACGCGGCAGGCGAAGGTCGAGGCATTGAACTCGTGTTCGGCGTACAGGATCAGGCTGGTGTGCATGGCCTTGACCCAGGACTCGCGCGGCTGCTCACCGTGCAGCAGGTGCAGGAAGTGGCCGCCGATCGAATCATCGTCGGTCTCCACGTCGATGACCTTGCCGTTGTGGCTCCAGTGGTACCAGTACAGCAGCATCGAACCCAGGCAAGCCATCAGCTTGTCGGCGATGTCGCGTGCGCCCGGGTGGTTGTGGTCGTCCTTTTCCGGCGACACACAGCCGAGCACGGAAACACCGGTACGCATCACGTCCATCGGGTGCGCCGAGGGCGGCAGTTCTTCCAGCGCGGCCTTGACCGATGCCGGGATGCCACGCAGCGCCTTGAGCTTGGCCTTGTAAGCACGCAGCTCGGCCTTGTTGGGCAGCTTGCCGTGCACCAGCAGATGGGCGATTTCCTCGAACTCGCTGGTATTGGCCAGGTCCAGGATGTCGTAACCACGGTAATGCAGATCGTTGCCGCTACGGCCAACGGTGCACAGCGCGGTATTACCGGCAGCGGTGCCGGACAGGGCGACGGACTTCTTCGGCTTGAACGCCGGTGCGGCGGTGGATTCGGACATGGTGTGAACCTCGCTCAGATACGGGATTTTGAAGCCCTTCTCCCATCGGGAGAGGGGGTGGGGTGAGGGTGCGGTCAGAGCCACGAAGACCTGGTCGTACCCTCATCCGGCGCTACGCGCCACCTTCTCCCAGTGGGAGAAGGAAGTGCAGTTACTTCTTCGCAGCGAACGTCTTGTCCAGGCTGCGCTCGAATTCGTGGTAACCGATACGGTCATACAGCTCCTCGCGGGTCTGCATGCTGTCCACCACGTTACGCTGGTGGCCATCGCGGCGGATGGCTTCATACACGCTTTCGGCTGCCTTGTTGGCCGCACGGAATGCCGACAACGGGAACAGTTGCATGGCCACACCGGCCGAGGCCAGTTCGTCGCGGCTGAACAGCGGGGTCGCACCGAACTCGGTGATGTTGGCCAGCAATGGCACCTTCACCGCATCGGCGAAGCGCTTGTAGGTGTCCAGGTCATACGCTGCTTCGGCGAAGATGCCGTCAGCGCCGGCTTCCACGCAGGCCAGTGCGCGCTCGATGGCGGCGTCCACACCTTCCATCTGGATGGCATCGGTGCGGGCGATCAGGAAGAAATCCGGATCGGTCCTGGCGTCGGCCGCGGCCTTTACCCGGTCCACCATTTCACCCTGCGACACGATCTCCTTGCCCGGGCGATGACCGCAGCGCTTGGCGCCGACCTGGTCTTCGATATGGCAGGCAGCAGCGCCGGCCTTGATCAGCGACTTCACCGTGCGCGCGATGTTGAACGCACTGGGGCCGAAGCCGGTATCGATGTCCACCAGCAGCGGCAGGTCGCAGACATCGCTGATGCGGCGTACGTCGATCAGCACATCTTCCATCGTGTTGATGCCCAGGTCCGGCAGGCCCAGCGAGCCGGCGGCAACACCGCCACCGGACAGGTAGATGGCACGGTAGCCGGCGCGCTTGGCCAGCAGGGCGTGGTTGGCGTTGATGGCGCCCACGATCTGCAGCGGGGTTTCGGCGGCCAGTGCGGCGCGGAAGGCTGCGCCGGCGGAAGAAAGACTCATTGGGTGGCTCCTGGCGGGGCGGAGGCGAGCATGCCATTCCGCTATGGCGCTCAATCTGTCACTATCCGATGCATTGATCAATCTTGATTCAATCAATCAACATATTGAATGCGCATGTCCGAGCACACCGACACCGAACTGATCACCGCCAATGAAGCCTGTGCCCTGCTCGGCATCAGCGCCGCCACGCTGTATGCCTATGTCAGCCGGGGGCAACTGAGCTCGCGGCCGGGACCACAGCCACGCAGCCGGGTGTACCTGCGTGCGGAGGTGGAGCGGCTGGCACAGCGCAAGCGCGCCGGCCGTGGGGCCGAACGCGGTGCTGCGCAAAGCCTGGATCGCGGCCTGCCAGTGCTGGAGACGCGCATCTCGCTGATCCGCCCGGACGCGCCCTATTACCGTGGCCGTTCAGCGGTGGCTGCGGCACAGGCCGGCGCCACCCTTGAGGACATCGCGCGGCTGCTATGGGAATGCGACGACCAGGACCCATTCGCTGCCACCGCGCCGGCCGCGTGGCCACCACGGATCGCCAGCCTCGCACTGGACACGGAACTGCCGCCGGTGGAACGCGCAATGGCCTGCATCCCATTGCTGGCACTGGAACAACGCCAATCGCTCAATGCCGCCATCGCAGTACGGCGTGAGGTTGCAGCCATGCTGCTGCGGCAGAACGCGGCGCTGCTGGTCGGTACCGAGCCGGATGCGCGCCCCGTGCATCGCCTGCTGGCCGATGCGTGGCGTCCGGGTGATGCGGCATTCGCCGAGCTGGTGCGCTCGGCGTTGGTGCTATGCGCCGATCACGAGCTCAATGTGTCCGCCTTTGCCGCGCGCGTGGTGGCCTCCACGGGTGCGCACCTGCATGCCACCGTCAGTGCTGGTCTGGCCGCGCTGTCCGGCCCCCGCCACGGCGGCGCCACCGCCCGCGCGCATGCCTTGCTGCTGGATGCAGAAGCCAGTGGCGCGCCTGCCACGTTCATTGCCGAACGTTGGCGGCGTGGCGACGAGCTGCCGGGTTTCCATCACCTGCTCTACCCCGACGGCGACCCGCGCGGCGCTGAAGTGCTGCGCCAGCTGCGCGCCTCATGCACCGACTCCCCGCGCTTGCGCCAGGTGGAAACAGTGCTGGCCGCCACCGAAGAAGTCAGCGGCCAGCATCCGAACATCGACGGCATGCTGGGCGCCATCTGCTACGTGTACGAACTGCCGGGGGCGCATGCACTGGTGATGTTCGCCACTGCGCGTCTTACCGGCTGGCTGGCGCATGCGCTGGAGCAACAGGCATTGGGCACCTTGATACGGCCGCGTGCGCGCTATACGGGGTTGGCGCCGAGAGGGTAACGCGCCGTTGCTCCCTCCCTTTTGCGAAAGACCAAGCGATAGCTGGGAGGAGCGCGCCGTTGCTCCCTCCCTTTTGCGCAGCAAAGGGGGTGAAGAAGGGCTGCTTGCGCGCCACCGGCGCGCGGCCTGATGAACGACCGAAGGCTATGCCTTCGGGCCGGGCGGGTTGGGGAGGGGTGAGCTTTTGGCGCCTTCTCACATTTCCAGCTTCGCGGCTTATGCCGCTCCCACATCCGGGCGATGCAGCTGATTGCAGTTGAATCGGCGGATTGGTTGCTGTTGGCTTCGCGGCTTACGCCGCTCCTACAACATTCCTACCGCTTCGACCATTGCTGGATGATCTGAGCTATTGCCTGCACGCCATCGGTGAGTGCGGCCGGGCCCGGCTGCAGGATCAGCGGTGATTTGATCTCATGCAGTTCGCCATCGCGTACCGCATTGATGGCCTCCCAGCCGGGCCGCGCTGCGACCCGCTCGGGACGGAATTTCTTGCCGCACCATGAGCCGATGATGATGTCCGGGTTGCGCGCGATCACCGGATCGCCATCGGCAAGAATGCGCGCCTTGGCCAGCGGCTCGCGCGACAATTCGGGAAACACATCGATGCCACCGGCGATCTCCACCAGCTCGGCGCCCCATTGGATACCGGTGATGATGGGCTCGTCCCATTCCTCGACATAGACGCGCGGACGCTGCGGCAGCGTTGCCGCCTGTGCGGCGATCGCATCCAGGCCGCGCTGCAGCTCATCGGCATACGCGCCGGCGCGCTCGGCCACGCCCACCAGACCACCCAAGCGACGGATGTAATCGAGGATGCCAGCCACGCTGCGATGGTTGGCAATCCAGACTTCCACGCCATTGCGGATCAACTCCGCCGCGATATCAGCCTGGATATCGGAAAAACCAATCGCCAGATCCGGCTTGAGCTTGAGGATCTCCCCCACCTTGGCGCTGGTGAAGGCACTGACCTTGGGCTTGTCGCGGCGCGCCTGCGGCGGCCGCACGGTAAAGCCGCTGATGCCGACAATGCGGTCCTGCTCGCCCAGGGCGTAAAGGGTCTCGGTGGGTTCTTCGGTAAGACAGACAATGCGACGCGGGCCGATCATGCGACGGCGAACTCCGTTGTATCGACGAAAACCGCCGGGGTATTCCAGGGATGATGCGCGGCAATGGCCGCCAACAGGTCTTGCAGGCGTTGCGCATCGCGCGGGATGCAGAACTCCAGGCGCACCGAGGGCTGATATACGCGCTCACCGCCCTGCCCCTGCACGCAACGGGTGCCGTCCAGCACCCGGAACTGCTCGCGCGCGTCCGATTCCCACATGCCATCGGCGTAGCCGCCGGCGGCCAGATCATCGACCGCCAGGATGCCCTGCTTCAACCGCGTCAGGTCGGCCGGCGGTACGAACACGGTGATGCGGTAGAGCGGAAGCAGTTTCATGCCGCCGGCGCGTCCAGGCCCATGCAGTAATAAACCACGCGTTCGGTTTCGACAAAGCCGCTGGCCTTGTGCGCGGCCTGGGCCTGCGCATTGTCCAGCGCGGTATCGGAGGCCAGCTCGCTGCAGCCCTGCGTGCGTGCCCAGTGCGCAACCTCGGCCACCAGCGCGCGACCGATGCCACGGCCACGCTGGCTTTCAATCACATACCAGCCTTCGAGAAAGCCCACCGGCGAACGGGAGGTGCCATTGACGTAGTCATGCCGCAGGCTGGCTTCGGCCAGGCCCACCGCTTGGCCCTGCGCGAAGGCCAGCAGCACGGTACCGTCTTCTTCCAGCATGTGCTGCAGCTCGGCCAGATCCGTCTCGCAATCAGCCCACAAGGCGCGACGCAACTGCGCCCACGCCGGCCAGTCACTGGCCAGCGCGCGGCGGATGTCGACGCCGGCCCGCTTCACGGGAACAGCATCCGCTTGCTCCACTCCCCCGCCGCATCGGCCTCATAGCACCAACGCTCGTGCAGACGGAAATCGGCGCCGTACCAGAATTCGATCCGGCGCGGGACGATACGCACGCCACCCCAACCGTCCGGGCGCGGCACATCGCGGCCTTCAAAGCGCGCCTCGAAATTGGCCAAACGCTGCTCGAATTCCTCGCGCGACGCCAGCGGCTGCGACTGCACCGATGCCCACGCGCCGATCTGGCTCATGCGAGGGCGGCTGGCAAAATAGGCGTCGGCTTCAGCCGCCGATACCAGCTGCGCGTCACCTTCAATGCGCACCTGGATGCCGGCTTCGCGCAGGCTGCGCCACAGGAACAACAACGCCGCCGCGCGGTTCTCATGCAGCTCACGACCCTTGCGGCTGTCCAGGTGCGTATAGAACACAAAACCACGTTCATCGAAGGCCTTGAGCAGCACCGTGCGCGCCGAAGGCCGGCCGTCGATGTCAGCGGTGGCCACGGTCATCGCGGTGGCATCGATTTCCTTGCCAGCCTTGGCCTCTTCAAACAATGCGGCGAAAGTTGATAACGCTTCTGCATAAAGATTGGTCATGGTCCTGCTTCGTACGCCACGGGTTTGGGCTATTGTGGCGTCATGTCCCCCGCTCCGCACAGTTTTTCCCAACGCCGCTTTGCAACCGCATTGGTGGCGCAGGCCTTGGATGATGCCTTGGCCAGTGCCAGCAGCACGCCGATCCTTGCCATCAGTGGCGTGCAGGGCAGCGGCAAATCCACGTTGGCAGGCCAGATCGTGGAGCTGGCGCGTAGCCGTGGCCTGTGTGCCGCCGCAGTCTCGATCGACGACACCTACCTGACCCGCGCGCAACGCCAGCGCCTGGCCGACCGCATCCATCCGCTGCTGGCCACGCGTGGGCCGCCCGGCACGCATGATCTGGCACTGGCAATGGCCACGCTGGATGCAGCCAAGGCCGGCCAGCATTTCCCGCTGCCGCGCTTTGACAAACTCGCTGACGAACGCGTGCCGGAAGCGCAGTGGAAGCAGGTCGAACAACCGCTGGATCTGCTGGTCTTCGAAGGCTGGTTCCTGGGCACGCCGGCCGAAGCCGATGAGGCGCTGCGCACGCCATTGAACGCATTGGAACGCGATGCCGATGCCGACGGCAGCTGGCGGCGCTGGTGCAACCAGGCATTGGCCGAGCACTACCCGGCCTTGTGGCAGCGCTTTGACCGCCTGTGGATGTTGCAGCCGCCCAGTTTCTCAGTGGTGCCGCACTGGCGCTGGCAGCAGGAGCAGGCACTGCAGCAGGCCTCACCCGGCCGCAGCAGCATGACCCGGCCGCAGCTGGAACGTTTCGTGCAGTTCTACGAGCGGATCAGCCGCCAGGCGCTACGCACCCTGCCGGACATTGCCGACCGGGTGATTGCCCTGGATGCACAGCGGCAGCCGCTGGCCGACGCGCAGGGCTGACACGCCGCCACAGCGCCAAGGCCTGCCAGATACAAGCTGGCCGCCACCAGCGGCCGCGTTCAAGCAGCAGCTGGCCACATGACCGACAGGAACGACGCGACGGCGCAAGCGCCGCCGTGTCGTTGCGTGGCCGCGCCCCGGCGCAGGCCGTGCGCGGCCGACGCGTGATTCATTGCACCAGGAAGGTAATCCGCAGATTCACCCGCCATTCGATGATGTTGCCGTCACCGTCGGTGACGACCTTGGTCTCGTTGACCCAGGCGCCCTGGATGCCCTTGACCGTCTCGGCAACCTTTTTGATACCACTGCGCACGGCATCCTCGACGCTGGTCTTGGAGGACGCGCTCACTTCAATGATTTTCGCCACTGACATGTCCAACTCCTTGGTTGCACCACGAACCATTCGTGGAGCTGCCGAGCTTGGCTGCTACCGTGTTAAGGCACTGACACGAGGTGCTAGCATCTTCCTGCAATGAATCCAGCCCCCAATCTCATCCTGGTCGGCCCGATGGGCGCCGGCAAAACCAGCATCGGCCGGCGCCTGGCCGAGCGCTTTGGCCTGGCGTTCGTGGACGCCGACCAGGCCATCGTCGATGACGTCGGCTCCAGCATTCCCGCCATCTTCGAAAATGTCGGCGAAGCGGGCTTCCGTGCACATGAAAAGCGGATCCTGGCCAAGCTGCTCGACGGCAGCGGCCTGCTGATCTCCACCGGTGGCGGCAGCATCCTGGACCCGGAAAACCGCCAGCGCATCCGCGCGCAGGGCTTTGTGGTCTATCTGCGGGTCAGCGTGGCCTCGCAGCTGCAGCGCCTGCACCGCGACAAGACCCGCCCGCTGTTGCAGCGCGAGGACCGCGAGCAGGTGCTGCACACCATGGCCGCTGCCCGCGACCCGCTGTACAGCGAGGTCGCCGACCTGATCATCGACACCGATCTCTACTCCCCCGCCGATGCCACCGCGCACACCGTCACCCGGCTTGCCGCGCAATGGCAGATTCTGGAACCCACCCGCATGACCGCCCCCTCCCACACCGTCGCCGTTGGCGGCGACCAGCCCTACCAGATCCATATCGGCCCCGGCCTGCTGTCGCAACCGCAGGCGTTGCTGGCCGCAATCCGTGGCCGCCATGTACTGCTGGTCAGCGACGACACCGTCGCACCGCTGTATCTGGCACAGGTACAGAACGCGCTGTTGTCGGCCCGGCCCGATCTGAAAATCGGCCAGCACGTGATCCCGGCCGGTGAAGCGTCCAAGACCCTGGACAACTTCGCCGCGGCGATCAACGCGCTGGCCAGCCTGGGCGCAACCCGCGATGCCTGTGTACTGGCACTGGGCGGCGGCGTGGTCGGTGACCTGGCCGGCTTTGCCGCGGCCTGCTGGATGCGCGGCGTCGACTGCGTGCAGCTGCCCACCACCCTGCTGTCTATGGTCGACTCCTCGGTCGGCGGCAAGACCGCGGTAGACATTCCACAGGGCAAGAACCTGGTGGGCGCCTTCCACCCGCCGCGTGCGGTGGTTGCCGATACCAGCGCACTGCGGACCCTGCCACTGCGCGAACTGCGCGCCGGGCTGGCCGAGGTGATCAAGTACGGCGCAATCCGCGACCCGCTGTTTTTCCAGTGGCTGCAGGCCGAACGTGAGGCCCTGCTGGCCAGCGACGACAGCGTGCTGGCGCAGGCGATTGCCCGCAGCTGCGAACACAAGGCCGAGATCGTCGAACGCGACCCGCTGGAAAAGGGCGAACGCGCCCTGCTCAACCTCGGCCACACCTTTGGCCATGCGATCGAAACAGCGCAGGGCTACGGCGCGCCGGGCAATGACAACCTCAACCATGGCGAGGCGGTAGCGGTAGGCATGGTGCTGGCGGCCAGACTGTCCGCAGCCCTGGGCATGGCCGATGCGGCAGACACCGAGGTACTGCGGGAGCTGCTGCAGGCCTATGGTCTTCCAACCTCCATCCCGGCCGGGCTGGACGCGCAGGCGCTGCTGGCGCACATGCGGCTGGACAAGAAGAACATCGCCGGGCGTCTGCGCCTGGTGCTGTGGCGCGGCATCGGCAAGGCCGAGGTCGTGCCGGATGTGGATGAAGCCGCAGTGCTGGCGGTATTGCGGGAAGGCTGAGCGGCAGTGCTTGAGCCCCCTCTCCCAGCGGGAGAGAGGTTGGGGTGAGGGTCCGGGCGAAGCCTGATGGCGCCAAAAGAGCATGCGGCTTCGCCCGCACCCTCATCCGCCCTTTGGGCACCTTCTCCCAACGGGAGAAGGAAGTCGCGGGCCCCCAAACCAGCCCAAAATCCGCACACCGGCTACAATCGTCGCCATGCGCGTCCTACTGCAACAGCCGCCCAGCGGCAATGAAGCCCCCCGCTATGTACAGCTCTCCCTGGTGCCGGATCTGCTCGGCGGCTGGGAACTGCTGCGCGAGAGTGGCCAGACCGGCGGCCGCATCCAGCTGCGCCGCGAGCTGTTCCTGCAGCATGACGAAGCCATCCACGCCTTCGAGAAAGCCCGCGACGGCCAAATCAAGAAAGGCTTCCAGGTAATGTTCACCGCCGGCCAGCCCGCGCCCTGAATCCCGTATTCCCTGCAGGTGCGCCGCAGCGCGCCTGCGGACCTCAGCCTCCAGGAGTTCCATGTGACCAGCCCACTTCGCAACGACCGCTTCCTGCGCGCCCTGCGCCGCGAACCTGTGGACTACACCCCCGTCTGGCTGATGCGCCAGGCCGGCCGCTACCTGCCGGAATACCGCGCCACCCGCGCCCGCGCCGGCAGCTTCCTGGGCATGGCCAAGCACCCGGAAATCGCCTGCGAAGTGACCCTGCAGCCGCTCGAGCGCTTCGACCTGGATGCCGCCATCCTGTTCTCGGACATCCTCACCGTGCCGGACGCGATGGGCCTGGGCCTGTACTTCGTCGACGGCGAAGGCCCCAAGTTCAAACACCCGGTGCGTGATGTCGCCGCCGTCGCCAAGCTGGCGGTGCCGGACATGGAAACCGAGCTGCGCTACGTGATGGATGCAGTGCGCCTGATCCGCCGTGAGCTGGACGGCAAGGTGCCGCTGATTGGCTTCTCCGGCAGCCCGTGGACGCTGGCCTGCTACATGATCGAAGGCGGCGGCAGCAAGGATTTCGCCCGCATCAAGGCAATGGCGCTGAACGAGCCCAAGGCCCTGCACCAGCTGCTGGAAGTAGTGACCGACGCGGTCATCGCCTACCTGTCGGCACAGCGCGATGCCGGTGCGCAGGCGTTGCAGGTATTCGACACCTGGGGCGGCGTGCTGGGACCGGCGATGTACCGCGAATTCTCACTGCGTTACCTCAACCGCATCGCCAGTGAACTCAAGCGCGGCGAAGGTGCCGAGCGCACCCCACTGATCCTGTTCGGCAAGGGCACAGGCCAGTACGTGGCCGAGCTCGCCGCCAGCGGCGCCGAAGGCGTCGGCGTGGATTGGACCATCAGCCTGGAAGACGCCGCGCGTGCGGTTGGCGGCAAGGTCGCACTGCAGGGCAACCTGGACCCGACCACGCTGTATGGCTCGCCCGACGCGATCACCCGCGAAGTCGGCAAGGTGCTGGAAAGCTATGCCGCCGGCAATGGCGGCTCGCGCGAAGGCCATGTGTTCAACCTCGGCCATGGCATGTCGCCGGACATGAACCCCGAGCACGTCGCCGTGCTGGTGGATGCGGTACACCGCCTCAGCCGCCGCTGAATCCTGAAGGCCCGGGGCAACCCGGGCCTTCGCTTTATGTAGTGCCGAGCCATGCTCGGCAAGGGCCGTGCACATGAGCCGGCCGCTACCGGTGACGCCTCTGCCGAGCATGGCTCGGCACTACAGAGCTGCTGCTACGGGTGACGCCACTGCCGAGCATGGCTCGGCACTACGCGGCATCTGCACATGCTTCGGAGGACAATAGGCGCCTGCCTTAGCGCGAGCCGTCCTGATGTCCCCTGCTCCCCCCAGACCACTGCCCGCCAGCTCCGCCCAGAAACCACTGCTGTGGTTGGTGTCACTGGCCATCTTCATGCAGATGCTGGACTCGACCATCGTCAATACAGCACTGCCGGCGATGGCACGCAGCCTGGGCGAAAGCCCGCTGCAGATGCAGTCGGTGGTGTTCAGCTATGCGCTGGCGGTGGCCAGTTTCATTCCCGCCTCGGGCTGGATCGCCGACCGCTTCGGCACGCGCCGTACCTTTCTCGCCGCGATCGTGCTGTTCACCCTGGGCTCGCTGGCCTGTGCCCTGTCACCGACGCTGCAATGGCTGGTGGCCTCGCGCGTGCTGCAGGGCATTGGCGGTGCGATGTTGCTGCCGGTTGGCCGCTTGGCGGTGATGCGCTCGGTTCCGCGCGACCAGTTCCTGTCAGCAATGAGCTTCATCGCCATCCCCGCGCTGATCGGCCCGCTGCTCGGCCCGACCATGGGCGGTTGGCTGGTGGAGGTGTGGTCCTGGCACTGGATCTTCCTGATCAATCTGCCGATTGGCGTGGCCGGCTTCCTCGCCGCGCTGCGGATCATGCCCGACCACTACGGCCA
The DNA here is from genome assembly GCF_056756175.1 of Stenotrophomonas sp. STEN240. Classification (NCBI taxonomy): domain Bacteria; kingdom Pseudomonadati; phylum Pseudomonadota; class Gammaproteobacteria; order Lysobacterales; family Lysobacteraceae; genus Stenotrophomonas; species Stenotrophomonas sp. STEN240. Next base: position 23,464 of record NZ_JBRRBO010000047.1, read on the forward strand.
GCAGAAACAGCGCTTCGATCTGGCCGGCTACCTGATGCTGGCCTTCGGCATGATTGCCTTGTCGCTGGCGCTGGATGGGGTCTCGGCGATCAACTCGGCGCATGCGCTGGTGCTGTTGCTGGCGGTGGTCGGAATTGCCGCCCTGGCTGGCTACTGGCTGCATGCGGCCAGCACCAGCAACGCGCTGTTCCCGCTGAGTCTGTTCAAGGTGGTCAGTTTCCGCATCGGCATTCTTGGCAATCTGTTCTCGCGTATCGGCAGCGGTGCGATGCCGTTGCTGATTCCGTTGTTGCTGCAGGTCGGCATGGGCCTGAGCCCGATGACGGCCGGGATGATGATGATTCCGGTGGCCTTGTCCGGCATGGCCGCAAAACGTGCGGCGGTGAGTCTGGTGGAACGCTTCGGCTATCGCCGCATCCTGATGATCAACACGGTCTGCGTGGGCCTGGCGATGGCCAGCTTCGCGCTGATCAATGCCAACCAGCCGCTGTGGCTGCAACTGACCCAGCTGGCTATCTTCGGCGCGGTCAATTCCATGCAGTTCACGGTAATGAACACCGTCACTCTGCGCGACCTGGACATGCATCAGGCCAGCAGCGGCAACAGCCTGCTGTCGATGGTGATGATGTTGGCCACCGGCTTCGGCGCGGCTACCGCCGGCAGCCTGCTGGCGGCCTTCGGCACCCATCTGAACGCACACGGCGCGACCGCCGCCCTGCACGCCACCTTCCTCTGCGTGGGTGCGATCACGCTCAGCTCGACGCTGGTGTTCTGGCAACTGCCCGACAACCGCCCGCACCCGCGCGCCGTTGAAGAAGTCGTCGAATAAGCCTGCGCAACCCTCACTCCGGTGAGGGCTGCGCCTGCTGCCGGCGTTGCGCATCCAGCACCCCGGCAATGGCTTCCAGCAACATCTGCGCGGTCACCGGCTTGCGCAGGAAATCGGCGAAGCCTGCCTCGCGCGCCTCCGGTTCGGCTTCGGTATCGGAACGTGCGGTCACCGCGATCAGCGGCATTTCATAGCCCATCGCCTTCACCTGCCGGGCCAGCCCGAAGCCGTCGATGCCGGGCAGATCCAGGTCCAGCAGGCCCACATCGAATTCCTGGGTGGAAAGCTCGGCCAAGGCCGCCAGACCATGCGCGGCATGCACCACGCCATGCCCGTGCACCTCCAGCAGGCCACGGATCACCGCAGCGATGGTCGGGTCATCCTCGACCAGCAATACCTGCTGCGGCGGCAGACTCATCCACGCGCTGGTGGCGACGTCATCCTCGACCGATGTGGCAGGCACTTCCCAGGCCAACGGCAGATGCACGCTGAAGCAGGTGCCTTCACCCAGGCTGCTTTCGACCTCGATGCTGCCGCCCATTGCCACGGTCAATTCATTGCAGATGGCCAGGCCCAGGCCACTGCCACCGTAACGCGCAGCGGTGCGCGCGCCGTCGGCCTGTTCAAAGCGACGGAACAGGCGTTGCCGCTGCTCGGCACTGATCCCCGGGCCGGTGTCGCTGACCTGGAAACACACGCCCTTGCCGCCTTCCTGCAGCCTCACCCGCAGGCTCACCGAGCCGTGGCTGGTGAACTTGATTGCATTGCCCAGCAGGTTGAGCAGGATCTGCCGCAGGCGCATCACATCGCCGGTCAGGCGTGTGCGCGGTGCGGCGGCGTTGTCGAATTCGAAGTCCAACCCGCGGCGTTTGGCCAGCGGTTCCATCAGCCCACGCACATCCTCCAGCAACTGCCGCAACTCCAGCGGCTGGTTCTGCAGCTCCAGGCGGCCGGCCTCGATGCGGGCCAGATCCAGCGCGTCGTTGACCAGCCGCAGCAGGTGTTCGCCGGCACGCCGGATCGCCTGCGTATAACCGCGTTGGCGCTCATCCAGGGGCGTGGCCAACAGCAGCTCGCTCATGCCCAGCACGCCGGTCATCGGTGTGCGCACCTCGTGGCCCAGCGTGGCCAGGAAGCGGGTCTTGGCCAGCGAAGCCTGTTCGGCCAACTCCTGCTTGTGGCGCGCCAGCTGCCACTCGTTACGCCGGCGCAGGCGCCGCTGGTACAACCACGCGCCGCCCAGCAACAGCGCCACGCCCACCACGACGGAGGTCATAACCCCGGCCGGGCTGCGTGACCATGGCGGCTGCACGCGGAACGCCAGCGTCTGCACCGGCGACCATACGTTGTCCGAAGTAGCGGCCTGGATTTCCAGTTGATAGCGCCCCGGCGGCAACCGTGAGAACACGCGGTCACCGCTGGCGCCTACATCCACCCAGTCGGGGTCGTAGCCGGCCAGGCGGAAGCGGTAGGTATTGGTCGCCGAGTCGGCAAAGGACAGCAAGCGTGCGGCGATGCGCAGGTCGCGGTCGCCGTCGAGGATCTGCAACGGCGATTCCTGGGTGAGATCCTTTTCCTTGTCCCCACGGCGGACGCTGACCCGCTCGATGATCAGTGGTGGCCGGCGGGTGGAGGGCTTGACCTGGTCGGGGTCGAACAACACCACCCCGTCCGGCGTACCACCGGCCAATTGGCCGCTGCGCGCCTGCACCAGCGAGCGGCGCCGGAACTCCTGCCCGGGCAGGCCATCGTGCACGCCGTACAAACGCACCGAACGGTTTCCCGGGTCGATGCGGATCAGGCCGCGGGCACTGATTGCCCACGCCACGCCCTGTGCATCGGCCAGCAGGCCGGTTGCAGCCAGCATCGGGAAACCCTGTTCAACGCCGACGCGGTCGAGCAGGGTCATGCGCTGCGCGTCCCACAGGTAGCGGTCCATCCGCCCCAGCCCGGCAATCCAGACCACGCCGGCATCGGTCACGTTGAAGGTGGATACGCGCCCCGTCGGCCCACCCGGCACGGGCGAGAACCGTGCACTGGACGATTGCCAGGCATGCAGACCCGCGCCACTGGCCAACCATAGCTGGTCACCCGGACCGCACTGCATATCCTCTACCGATGCTTCCGGCAAGCCGCCCTGGCCCGGCTGCAGATGCAGCAGCACATGGCCATCGGCATCGCGTTGCTGAATGCCACCGTCTTCGGAATAGATCCAGATGCGGCCGCCATCGCAACTGCGCACGATATCGGCATCGCCCTGCATTGCCGCGTCGGTGCGGTCGTCGCTGTGCCAGCGCAGCACGCTGTTGTCGCGCGGGTCGTAGCGCACCAGCGCATCCAGGCTGCCAATCCATACCTTGCCGCGCGCATCCTCGACCAGCGATTGCGGCCAGTTGTTGCCGTCGATCGGCGCCAGATGATGCTGAACTTCGCCAGTCCCAGGATCCAGGCGATCCAGGGCACCGCGGGTGCCGGTCACCCAGATGCCGCCATTGGCCGAGGGAGCCAACGCCAGGGCATACGGATTGCGCAGCGAGGCCGGATCATCCAGATGCCGCGACAGCACCGAGAACTGTCGCCAGCTGGGCGGCAGGTGCCACAGGCCGGCATTGGTACTGGCAAACCACAGGCCACCTTCGCGGTCTTCGTAGGCGCTGGACCAGTTCGGCTTGACCAGGCCGCGTTCCTGCGAGCTGTACAACGGCACGTTGCGCATCACCGTGCTGCGGATCCGGCCAAGGCCGGCGCGCGTATCCAGCCAATAGCTGCCATCGGCCGAATACTGCAGCATGTTGAACACTTCGCCGGGAGTGGCGCCAGGCCAGTTGGCCGGCTCGAAGCGACCATCGGCATGGCGCACGACCACGCCTTCGTTGGTGGCTACCCACAGGCGGCCCTGCTTGTCGACTTTCAAACCGTTGATGCGCGGGGAAGGCAACACCTCGCTGCCGACCCGGTCAAAACCGCCACCATTCCAGCGCGCCAGCCCGCCCTTGGTACCTACCCACAAGCTGCCGTCCGGGGTAACCGCCAGATAGGTCACCGCTGCCGCCGGCAGGCTGTGTGGGTCACCTGGCACCGGCATGAAACGACGGATCCCGCCGTCCGGATCAAGCCTGTGCAGGCCACCGGTGGCGGTGCCGAACCAGATGCTGCCGTCGGCGGTGGAGGTGATTGCCCAGATGGTATTGCTGCCGATCTGCGGATAGGTCTGCTGGTCGAAGAACCGGAAGCCAAGCCGGTCCGCCGACAGCATCACCAGACCGGCGTTCTGCGTGCCTATCCACAAGCGGTTGCTCTTGTCCGAATGCAGGCTCCACACCACGTTGTCGCGCAGGCCGTTCTCCGCGCGCCAGATTCGGTAGTTGCGCCCGTCGTAACGGGCAAGCCCGTCGCGGCTGGCCAGCCACAGGTAGCCGGTGAGATCTTCGGCAAAGGCATTGATGTTGCTTGAGGGCAGGCCGTCGGCCACGGTCAGCTGACGTGGCTGCGGTGTTGCCGGCACCTCGGCCTGCACCGACTGCATCGCCAGCAGTAGTCCGCATACCAACATCCCTGCAAGCCATTTCATCAAACCCTGCCTCCTGCAACGCGCGGACGGCGCGTCTGTGATGGCGCTATTGTGCCTGTCTCTTGCTGAGCGCCAATGCCTCGGCTATCGCATCGACCAACATCCGCCCGGTCACCGGCTTGCGCAGGAAACCAACCATGCCCGCCGAACGTGCCAACTGTTCGGCCTTGCTGTCGGCCCGTGCGGTCACCGCGATCAACGGCAACATATGCCCGGAACCACGTAGCTGGCGTGCCAATGCAATCCCGTCCAGCGCCGGCAGATCCAGATCGAGCAGGCCGATGTCAAAGTCCTGCCCTGCTACTTCAGCCAGTGCCGCCAGTCCGTGCGGGGCATGCACCACGCGATGGCCATGTGCGGCCAACAAGCCGGTAATCACCTGCGCCACGGTCGGGTCGTCTTCGACCAGCAGCACCTTCAGCGCCCGCGTGGCGCCAACCGGTTCAACCGTACCGGCCGGCACAACATTGCCGGGCTGCCAGCGCAACGGCAGTTCCAGCACAAACCGGGCGCCTTCGCCCAGCCTGCTTTCGACGCGGATGCTGCCACCCATCGCCATCGCCAGCTCCTGGCAGATCGCCAGGCCCAGCCCACTGCCGCCATAACGCGATGCCGTGCGGTTGCCATCGGCCTGCTCGAAGCGCTGGAACAAACGCGTCTGCTGCTCGGCACTGATGCCCGGGCCGCTGTCGGACACGCTCAAGGTGATGCCGTCCCCGTCCGGGTGCAGCTGCGCGGCGACCGCAACCTTGCCGCGCTCGGTGAATTTGATGGCGTTGCCCAGCAGGTTCATCAGGATCTGCCGCAGGCGCATGGCATCACCCACCACCATCACCGGGGTCGGGAACGGCGCTGCCGATTCAAACAACAGCCCGCGACGCTCCGCCATGGGCGCCATCAGGGCGCTCACCTCCTGCAGCAGGCGGCCCAGATCGAAGGGACGATTATCCAGTTCCAGCCTGCCCGCCTCGATACGCGCCAGATCCAGCGCATCATTGACCAGGCCCAGCAGGTGCGTACCGGCCTGCTGGATCGCGCTGGCGTAGCGCTGCTGACGGTCGTCCAGCGAGGTGCCCAGCAGCAGTTCACTCATGCCCAGCACGCCGGTCAGCGGCGTGCGCACCTCATGCCCCAGCGTCGCCAGAAAGCGGGTTTTCGCCTGCGAGGCCTGTTCGGCAAGTTCCTGCTTGTGCACTGCCAGCTGCCACTCGCTGCGCCGCCGCACCCGCCGCCGATACGCAAACACCGCCGCCGTTGCCAGCAAGGCCAGCAACAAGGCCCATAGCGCCAATGCCCAGTTGCTGCGCCACCACGGCGGCGCCACGTCGATCAGCAGCGACTGCGCGTTGGTCCACGGCCCATCGGCAGCGGCAGCCTGCACGTCCATGCGGTAACTGCCCGCAGGCAGGCGCGATACCAGGCGTTCGCCATCGCTGCCCAGATCCACCCAGTTCTGGTCGTAACCTTCGATATGCACACGGAAGCGATGCCGCGCCGGGTCCACGTAGGACAGCAGCCGCCCGGTCACGCGCAGATCACGGTCATTGGGGCCAAGCTGGATCGACGATCCCTTCAAACGCTGCTCGCGGGCGGCATCATCGCGACGCACGCCCACCGATTCGATCACCAGCTGCGAGCCCACCGGCACGGCGACCTTGGCATCAGGATTGAAGCTGAGAAGACCGGTGGCCGACACCGCCAATGCCCGGCCGCAACCCGCATGTGCCGGCGGCCGCGCGGTGAATTCGGTATCGCTCAGGCCATCGCCCTCCTCCAGCATCCGCACCCGTGACGCTCCGGGTTGCCACCACAGCAGCCCACGCGTCGTCGTCGCCCACAGCTGACCGCTGCAGCCCACGACCAGTCCGCCCATCGCCACCGCAGGCACGCCCTCATCGGCGCTCAGCCGCTGGATCAGGGAAAATCCTTCGGCATCGTGGCGGTAGTGTTCCAAGGCACCATCCCGTGCCAACCAGGCGGTGCCGTCGGCAAGGAATACCAGGTCATAGACCATGCCGGCCGATACCCCGGCCAAGGTGACGAAGCGCCGGCCATCAAACCGTTGTACGCCGGCACCGCCTACCAGCCAAAGGCTGCCATCGCTGCCCAGGCGCAGTTGTTCGACCAGTTTTTCCGGCAGCCCGGAGGCCTCGCCCTGCGGATAGTCGGCCAACAAGCGTCCGTCCGCGGCGCGGTGCTGCAGGCCGTAGTTGATGATCGACAGCCACATGCTGCCGTCGCCTGCCAGGCGCATCAGATCCGCGCGCGTTGCCGGATCATCGCCTACCCCCAGATCAATGCGCCGGGCCTGCCCATCGGACGGTCGATACAAGGTGAGGCCACCGGCGCGGCCCAGCCAGATCACCCCATCGCCACCGCGCTGCACCGACCAGATGCTGCCGGGGCCGAGCTGCGCCTCGCCGGCCAGCTGCGACAACTTGCCGGCCCCATCCAGCTGATACAGGCCGTGCCCGCCCACCACCAGGAAGCCTTTGCCGTCAGCGGCCGAATTGATCAGATACAAGCTCTCCAGCGACTTGCCATTGAGCTGGTAGTGACTGGAAAAACGCGACCAGTCCGGTCGCAGATAAGCCATGCCCTGGGTCAGCAGGGCCGTCCAGATGCCGCCTTCATGGTCCTGCAGCAGATCCAGCACACCGCTGTTGCCGGTCAGGAAGCCACTGCCGCCGTCGCCTTCCAGCAACTGCATGCGCTGCGCATCGCCGCGATACAGGCCATTGGAGCTGCCCATCCAGTAACGGCCATCGCGATCATGCAGCACCACCGCTGCGCGGGTCTGCGCGGCTTGCGGCCATGGGGCGGGCGTTACCTGGCCCTCGTCCGACACCCGGTAAAGCCCGGCGTCGGTGCCGGCCCAGATGCCACCGTCACGGTCGCCGCTCAGGCGGATCACGTCCTTGCCGGCGAGCAGTGGCGACTGCACCGTCGCGAACCCGTCGCCACGCTTCCAGCGCACCAAGCCGGAGGTGGTACCGATCCATACGCTGCCGTCCTTGCCTGGCAACAGCGCATAGATGGTGTCGTCGGGCAGGCTGCGCGGGTCCTCGGGCCGGTGCTGATAGCGGCTTATTCGGCCGTCGGGATGCAACAGGCAGATGCCGCTGCCACTGGTGCCTACCCACAGATCGGTGCCCTGCATGGCCAGCGCCCAGACCTGCTGGGTGCAGATAGCCTCAAGCTCGGCGAAACGGGTGAAGCGCTGCCGGCTGGCGTCCAGCATCGACAGGCCTGCACCGTTGGCGCCGACCCAAACCCGGTCCTGCGCGTCGATCAGCATCGTCTCCAGGGTATTGCCCGGCAGCGAACCGGATACCTGCGGGTCGTGCCGCCAGACCCGCAGATGAGCGCCGTCGTAGCGCGCCAGGCCATCGTCGGTGGCGGCCCAGACATAGCCATGGCGGTCCTGCGCAAGCGCGAGCACGGTCCGCGAAGGCAGGCCTTCGGCCACGCTCAGCCGCCGCATGCGCGGCGTTTCGGCCAGATCCAAGGCCATGCCCCAGCACGGCCACGCCAGCAGCCCTGCCAGCACGCACCGCCGTACACCCCGAAAAATCCGTTTCATCAACGCTCGACACTCCCCATCGCAAGCTGCGGGCAACAACCTCCATCGCCGGCGACTGTAGCGCCGGCGCCCGGCCCCGGCAAAGTCACCCAAACCGACTACGTAACAAACCGTTGCGCAATATGCGCACAAACCGTTACCTGCATACGCCTAGAATCCCCCTTCCCGTTATGGAGCCCGACCTTGCTGCCACGCCTGCTTCTGCTGATCTGCAGCCTGCTGCCCGTTGCCGCCCTGGCAGCGAACGAGCGCTATCGGCTCGATCCTGTGCATACCCGGGTGCTGTTCGCCATTGACCACGCCGGCTTCTCGCAGGCATTGGGCACGGTGTCCGGCAGCGAGGGCGTGCTCGACTTCGACCCGCAGGACTGGGCCACGGCCCGTCTTGACGTTGCCGTACCGATCACCCGGCTGGATCTGGGCGATGGCAAATGGAACCAGGCCACGCTGGCGCGCAACCTGCTGGATGGCGAGCGTTTCCCGCAGGCACGTTTTGTCTCCACCCGCATCGAACCGATCGATGCCAGCCATGCCCGCGTGTTCGGCCAGTTGACCCTGCGCGGCGTCAGCCGTGAGGTGATGCTCGATGTCACCCTCAATGCACTCAAGCGCCATCCGCTGCCGCCGTTCCGCCGCACGCTGGGCTTCTCGGCTACGGCCAGCCTCAACCGCGCCGATTTCGGCATCAACGCGTGGCCGTCGGTGATAGGCGGCCAAGTCGCACTGCGCATCGAGGCCGAAGCCGTGCGCGATGCAGGGGCCGAAGCAGCACCGGCAATTCCCGCGCCGGCACCCACCACAGACAGCAGCCTGGACGACGCCGCCGAGGCGGCCGTGAAAGCAGCCCAGGACGCCGCAACCCAAACGGAAACCCATCCATGAGCCTGAAAAACACCGCCCAACGCTGGGGCAGCGTCAGCAAGAGCCTGCACTGGCTGATCGCCCTGCTGATACTTGCGTTGGGTATTGTCGGCCTGACCATGGGCGAGTTCCCCAAGACGCCCAAATATTTCTGGATCTACACGATGCACAAGTCGATCGGCATCAGCGTGCTGGTGCTGGTGGCAGTGCGACTGGGATGGCGCCTGTATGCCGGCGCACCGGTGCCGGTACCGGGCACGCCCGGTTGGCAGGAGCGTATTGCCTCGGCCACGCACTGGGCGCTGTATGTGCTGATGTTCGCCATTCCACTGGCGGGCTGGATGTACGACTCGGCCAGCGGGTTGCGCCCGTTCAAGCTGTTCGGGCTGGTTGAAATGCCAAAGCTGGTCGGCCCCAGCGAACAGCTCAGCCAGGTCTCCCACGCCATCCACGAATGGGGTTTCTGGGCGCTGATCCTGCTGGTGCTGGCGCATGCCAGCGCCGCGTTCTATCACCACATTCATCAACGCGATGCCACGCTGACCCGCATGCTGCCGCAAGGCTGGCTCAACGCTCCCCAGAAGGACCCCGCATGAACATCAAACTGACCTCTCCCGCCGCCGTTGCTGCCGCACTTGCCGGCATGCTCGCTGTCGCCCCGGCGATGGCTGCCGACTACCAGCAGGCGCCCGGCAACGGTTCGATCCTGGTGTTTGCCAGCAAGTACGACGGCGAAGTTTTCACTGGCAGCTTCCCGGGCTTCCAGACCCAGGTCAGCTTCGACCCGGCCAACCCGGCCGCCGGCAAGCTTGACGTGACCATTCCGTTGGTTGGCGCCAAGAGCGGCAACAGCGACCGCGACTCCACCTTGCAGGGCGCGGATTTCTTCAACGTGGCCCAGTTCGCCCAGGCCCGCTATACCGCCAACGGTTTCCGTGCGCTGGGCAACAACCAGTTCGCCGCCGACGGCACCTTGGAACTGCGCGGCATCAGCAAGCCGGTCACCCTGACGTTTACTTGGGCACCGGGCGCACAGCCGGTATTGACCGGCAAGGCAACGGTCAAGCGCCTGGACTTCGGCGTGGGTGGCGGCGACTGGGCCGACACCAAGACCATCCCCGACGAAACCGCGATCAGCACCATCGTCAAGCTCAACGCGAAGTAACAGGAACCGGTAGTGCCGAGCCATGCTCGGCAGAGGCCGATAAAGCCTGCCCTCACCCCAACCCCTCTCCCGCAAACGGGAGAGGGGCTTGCAGTGCCGAGCCATGCTCGGCAGAGGCCTTACCCATAGATCCACCTGTAGTGGGGGGGGGGGGGGGGGGGGGGGGGGGGCGGGGGGAGGCGCGGGGCGGCGGGAGGGGGGGGCGGGGGCGCAGGAGAGGGGCGAG
>NZ_JBRRBO010000048.1:0-33093 GCF_056756175.1 Stenotrophomonas sp. STEN240
AACGTAGCCGCGCCGATGGTAGTGCAGCCTAAGCTGTGCGAGAGTAGGTCATCGTCAGGATTTAAACCAAAAACCCCGCTGCCAAAAGCAGCGGGGTTTTTCTTTGGGCGCAGCAGCGCCGCGCACACACTTGTGGGAGCGGCGTAAGCCGCGAAGCTCGTAGAAACAACGATGCCGAAAAGCTTGAACCAAGCCAGAAAGCTAAGCCAAGAGCTCCCCCTCATCCCAACCCTTCTCCCGCAGACGGGAGAAGGGCTAAAGCAACGGCAAAAATTGAAGCCAGAGCAGAAGCAAAAGCGACAGCAAAAGCGACAGCAAAAGCGACAGCAAAAGCCACAGCAAAAGCCACAGCAAAAGCCACAGCCACAGCCACAGCCACAGCCACAGCCACAGCCACAGCAAAAGCGCTACTCGGCAGACGCTACGGTTAACGCCTCTGCCGAGCATGGCTCGGCACTACGGATTGCGCTTTATTGCGCTTCAGGAGCGCTGGCGGAGGGTCAAAGACGGGCTGTCACGGTTGATGCACAGCTACCGTCATCTGCTGCCTGCGCGAACCATTGATTGACCGCGTTGGATAGGCGATCCAATCGCATCGGCAGGCTTAGATGGTCTTCCGCTGGAACTTCCAGATAGCGCGCGCGAGGGGCGGCAGCAGCTAGTGCACGGCCCTGCGCTACCGGGATATGTTGGTCATCGCGGCCGTGTATCAACAGCACGCAGGCAGGAACCTGTGCCAAGGCCTGACCGACGTCGATCCTGTCCAGGTCCAGACCGAGTTTGCGGTCGGTGGTGGCGATGGCTTCATCCAAGCCGCGACCGCCGTATTGCCAGCGTGCCAGCGGCAATGCGACATAATCGCTCCAACGTTCCGGTGGTTTGGCCAGCATATGCGGCACCATCGTGCGAATTGCCTGGCCGGCATTGTCGAACGATTCCATCGCAACCACGCTGCGCAGCTGCGGGCCCAACTCGCGTGCGGCAAATATGGCGGTCGCTGCGCCGTAGGAAACGCCGAGTAGATGTACGGGCCCGCTGATCTTGCCTTCGGCTTTCAAGGCCTTCAGTGCAGCGACTACGTCCTCGCCTTCGCGCGTGCCGTAGCCGGAAAGCCCGTGGCCGGAACGGCCATGGTTGCGCAGATCCAAGGCGATCGTGCGATAGCCTTGCTGTGCGAGCTCCAGCGACCAGGGCAGCAAGGAGCCGCCATCCATCATCCAGCCGTGCAGCAGAATTACCGTGCCGCGTGGCTGCTGTGTGTCTGTGGCCGTGGGTGCCGAAGCGTCCAGCGCGAACTCGGGGAAGCGCTCGCCCTTGCCCAGATAGCGATAGTCGAGCCGGTAATCACCCGGTTCGAAGGCCAGCCAATGCAGGGAGACGCCATCGCTGCCGGCAACACTGCCCTGTTGATGCGGCAGGCGCGTGAGCAGGGCATCGATGCGCTCGGTGGGGACCAGCGGTGATGTGCCGCCAGGTGCTGCCAATCGCTCGCTAAGCGACAGCGGTGGGACGTGAGCGGAGAGGGCAAAGCCGGCCAGCATCACGCAGACGCCAGCCAGCGCCAGCGAACGAAGCATGGCGGGAACCGGATTTGGGAAGTCGCCACGTTAGCTGCAAGGGCGCTGCGCATCTACCGCAAGGCGATGACAGTTGAATGACCGTTGTGTGGTGTTTGGGTTGCGGTGCGCGGTGCCGCCGGTCATGGCATGGACTGGCAGTGCAGTGTGACTGCTTGCGGGAGCGGCATGAGCCGCGAAGCAGACGACGCTATCCGTGACAGACGGTCGTGCAATCGCAGCGTCTCTAGCTTCCAACAGAGCGTTGTTCGCGTCCGATTGCATCATCGCTTCACTGCATAGAAGCGCGAGGAGCGTCCCTCATCCCAACCCCTCTCCCGGGCGGGAGAGGGGCTTCAAGCGCAGTGCTGCGGATCGGGGCTTGTGTCACCGGCATCCGGCGCTGTTGCTGCAACGATCAGAAGCGCTGCTGGTACTTCATGCACATGAAACGGCAGATGTCGGAGCCAGCGTAGTAGCCGATATTGCTGCTCGACTGACTGTAGATGAGCGGACCTTCATGCTCGAACACCTTGTTGATGCCGAACGAGTTGGTGCCGTTCCATGGAAGGACATGGCGCACCTGCATGTCGCGGACGGTGTTGGAGCCCAGCTTGCGGCTCGGCTGCATGAAGCTGAACTTCCGCCAGCCCATCTGCATGTGTGCAGATGGGCTGCTGCTGCGGCCGATATTGTGGGGATCAGGTTTCGCGCAATGCCGTGGTGATGGGCAAGCGTGCCGCGCGCAGTGCCGGGAACAGGCCGCCCACCAGGCCAATGCCCAGTGCCCATTTCAGGCCGCTCCACAGCAAGGGCGGCGATACCTTGAACTGGAACACCACCTGGCTGAAGTTGTTGCCCAAGGTGGATACGGTGAAGTTGTTGAATGCCAGCCAGGCGATCACGCCGCCCAGCAAGCCGCCCAGCAAGGCGAGCAACATGGTCTCCAGCATCACTGCCGTTACCACTGGCACGCCGCGAAAGCCGATTGCACGCAATGTGGCGATCTCCCGTGCGCGCGTGGCCACTGCGGCATACATGGTGTTGAGAGCGCCAAACACCGCGCCAACGGCCATGATCGCGCCAATCACCGTACCCAGCACCTTGAGCAGCTTGTTCAAGCCACCACCTTGCTTGCGGTAATAGTCGGCGGTGCTTTCCACGTCCAGCTTCAGCCGTTGGTCGTTGTCCACGGCCGCCTTGAACGCTTCAAAACCCTGCTTGCCATCGGTGCGCACACTGATCGACTGCCATGCACTGCGGTCGTAGGTGTTTGCGAGCGTCTGTGCATCGGTCCACAGCTCCGAATCATGTGCATCACCGGATTCGAAGATGCCGACCACCGTCCATGCCTGGTTGCCCAGCATCAGCGTCTTGCCGACGTCCAGGCCCTGGAACTGCTTCTGCGCACCACGCCCGGCGACGATCTCGCGCAGGCCCGCGCCGAACTTGCGGCCTTCGACCAGACGCACCTTGTCGTGCACGGCCCAGGCCTGTTCGCCAACACCGCGGAACTGCGCGTTTACATCGGTGCCGTCGCTACGTGAGGTGAGGTTGACCACCTGCGAGACTTCGGCCGAAACCAGCGGGCGCCCATCTGCGCCGCGCTTCACGCCAGGCAGGGTTTCGAGCAAGGGCACCTGATCGCGGGTGATCACCGAGTTGGTTTCGGCCTGCGAACCGCCGCGCAGAACAATGGCGGTGCTGTCATCGCCAGTGCTTTCCAGCGTTGCCTGGAAGCCCTGGCCCATTGCCAGCATCGCTACCAGCACGCCAACCACGCCCGCGATGCCAATCACGATCACCGATGAGGCGCCCCAGCGCTGTGGCAGGCTGGCCAGCCCGATGCGGGTGGCTGCCAGTGCCAGCCGCCCACTGCGGGTGAGCAGCAGCCACAAAGCGATTGCCACCGCCACGGCAAGGACGCCGAACCACGGCAGCGCGATCCATACGCCGAGGCCGATCGCCAACAATAGGATCACCAACGCATTCGATAAAAAGTTCTTCATGTCGTTCTCCTCAGCGCCCGGCCAATGCGTCGACGATCTTCAGGCGTTTGGCACGCAGTGCGGGCAGCACGCCCACCACCAAGCCGATCACCACGATCAGCAGCGCGCCCACGATCCAGGTCTGCGTTGGTACGTGCGGCGGCAGCAGGCCCATGGTCTGTGGCGCCATGACCGGCAGCGCCAAGGCGGCCAACCCAAGACCGATGGCGCCGCCAAGGCCGACCAGCACGATCGATTCCACCATCACCAGCATCAACATCGTGCCGTCCTTGAAGCCGAGCGTTTTCAGCGTTGCGAGCTCCGGCACGCGCTCACGCACGGCCTGGGCCATGGTGTTGCCGGTGAGCAGCAGCAAGGTGAAGAACACCGCGCCCATGATCGAGGTGACGATCATGCCGATGTCGGCGAACTGCTTGATGAACGCCTGCTGGAACGCCGATTCGGTCTGGCTCTTGGTCTCATGGTCGGAGTTGGCCGAGAGCGCATCGATGGCCTGGGCTACGCGCGAGGCGTGGTCGGGGTTGTCCAGCCGCACGGTGTACCAGCTGACCTGGTTTTTGATGTAGTCGTTGGATTCGTCGAAGTATTTCCAGTTCATCATCAACTGGCGTTCCTCGTTGGCGGCGGTTGCGGTGTTCTTCGACTTGAAGATACCCACCAGCTGCAATGGCCAATCATTGCTGCCACCGCGTGGGAAAATGGTGGCCTGCAGAGGAATGGTGTCGCCGATCTTCCAGCCGAACTGCTTGGCAAGTGACTCACCGACGACAGCGCCGGTGCGCGTGTTGCGGAAGGCATCAACCTGTTCCTTGGGGATCTCGAACTCGGTCATCAGGTCGAAGTAGTTCGGCGCGACCGAGAAATTCGGGAAGAAATTCTTCTGGTCCTGGTAGATGCCACCGAACCACATGGCGTAGGTGACATCGTCGACGCCTTCAACCTGGCGGATCTGCGATTCCAAGCGGATCGGCAGGGAGTCGGTGATGGACAAACGTGATGCAACGACCAGCCGGTTGGCGCCGGCCACGCTGTTGCCACCACTGTCGAAGGCCACACGCACCGAGTCGAGCATGCCGAACAACAGGAAGGCGGTGATGATGGACAGCAGGGTGAACAAAGTACGTATGCGGCTGCGGAACAGCTGCGCCCAGATCAATGAGAAGTACTTCATGGCCGTGCTCCTCAGTGCACCGGGGCGTCGACCAGCTCGCCCTTGTCCAGATGCACGGTATGGGTGGCGTACTCGGCCGCCTTGGGATCATGGGTAACCATGATGATGGTCTTGCCGTGTTCGCGGTTGAGCAGCTGCAGCAGGCCCAACACCTCTTCGGCGCTCTGCCGGTCCAGATCGCCGGTGGGCTCGTCGCAGATCAGGAAGGTGGGGTCGGAGACGATAGCGCGGGCGATGGCAACGCGCTGCTGCTGGCCACCGGACAGCTCATTGGGGCGATGGTCGCGACGATCAGCCAGACCAACCAAAGTCAGTGCGATCTGTGCACGGCGTTTGCGCTCGCTGGCATTGAGGTTGGTCAGCAGCAGCGGCAGTTCGACGTTCTTCTGCGCGGTAAGCATCGGCATCAGGTTGTAGAACTGGAACACGAAGCCGACATGATGGCTGCGCCATGTGGACAGCTGGCCGGCGCTGAGCTGGTCGATGCGCTGGTCTTCGATGTTGATCTCGCCGCCGCTGGGCGTGTCCAGGCCGCCGATCAGGTTGAGCAGGGTGGTCTTGCCGGAACCGGACGGGCCCATCAGCGCGACGAAGTCACCGCGCTCGATATCCAGATTGATGCCGTGCAGGACCTGCACTTTTTCCGGGCCACGCTGGTAGGTCTTGGTGATGTTGCGCAGAGAGACGAGGGTGCTCATGGATGATCCTCAGCAGTGACGCGGTGATGTTTGATGTTCGATGTTGAAAATCTGATATTGGACGTCGAGATTGGTTGCTTTGCTTTGCTTTGCTTTGTTTATGTTTCCCTCCCTTTGCCGAAGGCAAGGGGAGGGCTAGGGAGGGGGGCTTTCGCTTTGGCTTGGTTGTGGCTTTGGCTTGGCTTTGGCTTGTGGCTGTGGTTCCGGCTCCGGCTCTGGCTTAGCTCTGGCTCCAGCTTTTGCTTTTGTCGTTGCTGTTGCTTTCCCCTCTCCCGCCTGCGGGAGAGGGGTAGGGGTGAGGGCAGCTTCTGCTCCTGCCTTTTGCGTCTTCAGTGTCTTTGCTTCAGGCGGACTGCAGCAACGAAAGCAAGAACAACAGCAACAGCTTTCACTCCCCTACGGGGAGCGAGTCACTTTTCTTTGCTTGTGCAAAGAAGAAGTAACCAAAAGAAACACACCCTGCCTCCGCGCCCACGATGCTCCGCATCGCGGGTCCACTGCGCTGCCGGGATTTTTCGACGAGACATCCCTGTCTCGTCGAAAAACGACGCACATCCATGTGCGCCGCCCCGTTGGGGTCTGTGCCGTCAGCTTCGTCGCTGCGGAAGGGGTCCGGTAAGGCAAGGGCTAAAGCCAAGAAAAAGCCAAAGCTGCCCTCATCCCAACCCTTCTCCCGCACGCGGGAGAAGGGCTAAAGCAAAAGCAACCGCCAAAGCAACCGCAAAAGCAACCGCCAAAGCAACCGCAAAAGCAACGGCAATAGCAGCAGCTAAAGCAACAACTAAAGCAAAAGCGACAGCGCTACTTCAGTGAATCAGGTGATACGCAGCAAACGGCAAATATCACAAGCCCTGGGTTATTTCTTCGCACCTTCCAGTGCCACCTTGTCACCATCCTTCAATTCAGCTGCTGGACTGAGCACGACGGTTTGCCCGGCTCTCAATCCCGACAGTACCTGCTTGTCCTTGGCCAAAACCTGGCCTACTTCCAGCGGCTGCTGCTTCACCTTGTCGTCGGCCTGCAGCACGAAGGCCACCGGCTTGCCGTCGCGCTCGACAATCGCGGCGACGGGGACGCGCACACCCTTCGGTGCTTCGGTACCCGCTGCAACGGCCTTCTCCAGGAAGCTGACGCGCACGCCCATTTCCGGCACGATGCGCGGGTCCTTGGCTTCCAGTGCCACGCGTACCTTCACCGTGGCCTTGCCGCGGTCAGCAGTGGGAATGATGGCAATCACGTGGCCTGGGATCTTCCAGTCCGGGTAGGCGTTGAGCACGATCTCAACCGGCATCTGCGGTTGCACGCGGCCAATGAAGGCTTCGCCTACTTCAACCTCTACTTCCAGCGATTCCATATCGACGATGGTGCCGATGCCGGTGCGGGTGAAGCCGCCGCCTGCCGACAAGGGCGACACGATTTCACCTGGCTGCGCGGCCTTGGCCGTCACCACGCCGGAGAACGGTGCGCGCACTACATTGTTGTCCACGCCCAGGTCGGCGATGGCCAATGCGTCCTGCGCGACCTTGGCGTTGTGGCCCGCGGTGGCCAGCTGTGCGCGCAGGCTGTCGCGGGCGGCGACGGCCTGATCGTACTGCGAGCGCGAGACCAGCTGCTGGCCTACCAGCGACTGCAGGCGTCCCGCTTCAGCCTCGGCTTGGCGCAGCTGCGCCTGCAGTCCTATGGTCTGGCTGCGAGCGGCGTCCAGCTGAGCGGCGTTGAGGCTGCGCTGGGCGTTGGCATCAATGGGGTCGAGCGTTGCCATTACCTGGCCCTCTTCGACACGCATGCCTTCCTCGATCATCACCTCGCGGACTTTGCCGGTGATCTTCGCCGACACGGTTGCCATGCGCCTGGCCACTACATAGCCACTGGCATCAAGCACCGAGCTGTTGGCAGCGCCGGCCTGGTCCATGGCCACCACCGGTGCGGTCTGCACGGTAACCGGTGGTTTGCCTCCCAACATGGCGCCGATACCAAGCGCCAGCAGCAGGGCCAGTACCAGTCCGATCACGATCCACAGCCAGCGCCGTGATGGCGTAGGCCCACGCGTAGGCGGGGCGGAGCGGTCGATGCGGAGTTCCTTCAGCAGTTCAGCAGATGCATTCATGGGTAGCAGGACGGCGTAGGAGAGAGAATGTGACCGCAACTTACCGCAATCCGCCGTGGTCGGCAGCGAAGAGCCGCAATGGACGAATCATAGGGAGCGTCCGCCCGGCCCGCAGGTGACGGCTGTCATGTGCTTTGCCTGATCGCCTGCACTGCGTGAGCCGGTATAAGCGGCCTAACGTGGCGCCATCCCCGGAAGGAAGCGACGGCAATGGAACGATACGGCGAAGTACTGGCAAGCCTGCAGGGCGTGCATAAGCATTACGGCGCGGTGCGAGCATTGGACGGCGTCAATCTGGAACTGAAGGCCGGGCAGGTGCTGGCCTTGCTCGGCCCCAATGGCGCGGGCAAGACCACCGCCATCGGCTTGTTGCTTGGGCTGCTGCGTGCCGATGCCGGGCAGGTGCAGCTGTTCGGACAGGATCCGCAGCAGTTGGGTGCGCGCCGTGGCATCGGCGTGATGCTGCAGAGCGCGGCGTTGCCGGAAACCTTGAGCGTGGCCGAACTGATACGGCTCTCAGCCAGCTATTACCCGGCCCCGCGCAGCCTGTTGGAAACCGCCGCACTGGCGGGCATCGAGGATCTGTTGAAGCGCCGCTACGGCAAGCTGTCCGGCGGCCAACAGCGGCGGGTGCAGTTCGCGCTGGCCGTGTGCGGGCGGCCCCGCCTGCTGTTTCTGGATGAGCCCACCGTTGGCTTGGATCTGCCGGCCCGGCAGCAGTTGTGGGCGACGGTGCGGGCGTTGGTTGCTGAAGGGACGGCGGTGGTGTTGACCACCCATTATCTGGAGGAGGCCGAACGGCTGGCGGATCGTGTCTGCGTGATGCTGCGTGGCCGCATCGTCAGTGACGGCAGCGTGGATGCACTGCGTGCGCGGGTTGTCCATCGCCGCATTCGCTGCGTCAGCGCGTTGGATGCGGCAATGGTGGCCTCCTGGCCGGGAGTAGTGCAGATCAGCCGGGACGGCGATTACCTGCAGTTGCGCAGCGACCGTATCGAAAGCGTGGTGCGGCATCTGCTGCAGGCAGACCCGGCGCTGTCCGGGCTGGAGGTGCAGCCTGCCGGGCTGGACGAAGCCTTCACCGACCTGACCACTGCGGATGCTGCGCAGATCCAACGCGAGGCGGCCTGATGAACACCGCATACGAAAACATCCTGCCGCCGATGCCGTCGCGCCGATTGCTGGTCGCTTACCTGCAGGAAATGCGCGCCGAATGCCTGCGCTACCTGCGCTATCCGGGCTTCGTGGTGCCGACCCTGCTGTTCCCGGCCGTCTTCTATCTGCTTTTCGCGGTGCTGCTGGGTCACACGCAGCACGCCGATGCCGCCCGCTTCCTGCTGGGCAGCTACGTCACCTTCGGGGTGATGGCGCCAGGGCTGTTCGGCTTCGGCATTGCGCTGGCATTGGAGCGCGACAACGGCCTGCTCACCCTCAAGCGTGCCATGCCGATGCCGCCATTGGCCTATCTGCTCGGCAAGATGGTGATGGCCATGGTCACCGCGCTGGCCATCGTGGTGATCCTGCAGCTGCTGGCTACCACCGTGGCCGGTGTGCAGCTCAATGCTTCGCAGATGTTGCGGCTGACTGCGGTGGCAAGCTTGGGCACCTTGCCGTTCGGCGCGCTTGGCTTGCTGCTGGGCACGTTGGCCAAAGGCAATGGCGCCGCTGCGGTGATCAACCTGGTCTACCTGCCGATGGCCGTGCTGTCGGGGCTGTGGTTCCCGCTGAAGGTGCTGCCGCCGCTGCTGCGTGACCTGGCGGTGATCTGGCCCAGCCATCACCTGAACATGCTGGCGCAGGGCGCGCTGGACTTCCCGGTGGGTAGCGCCTGGCCGCATGTGCTGTGGTTGCTCGCATTCACCGTGGTGATCACTGCAGTGGCTGGCTGGCGCCTGCGCCGCCATGGCTGATGGCATCATTGCCGCATTGCACAGGATGAACGCCGATGGCATTGCAGCGCCCTGACTGGTTGAAGCCAGCACCGGATTCGGTCGTAGCCGACAACATCAAGCTCGGTAAATGGCCGTGGGTGGATGCCGTGCATCTGCTGTGGACGGTATGGGTGTTCATCACGCCGATGTTTGGTGCGGGCTACACCCTGCGTTGGGCGCTGATCACGTTGTGGTCGTTCCCGCTGTTCATCATTTTTTATGTGCTGACACTGACAAGCGCGCGCCGGCATGCGCCGATCTTTGCATTGGCGATGATCGTCCTGTCGATGGCGTTGCTGCCCATCTATCCATCGGGCATGAACTACTTCGTGTTTGGCTGCGTGATGCTGCGGACAAACCGGTGCATCAGCACACGCCAATACATGTTCGAGCTGGCGTTGTTGAATCTGGCATTCCTGTCGTTGGCCTGGTGGATTGGTTATCCGTGGCAGATGATTGTGTGGATCCCGGCGCTGGCGATCATCATCGGCCTGATCGTCAATGTGGAACGCTCAAGCAGCGAGAAGGATGCCGCGTTGCGGCTTTCGCACGAAGAAGTGCGGCGCTTGGCGGCCACCACGGAGCGCGAACGCATTGGCCGTGATCTGCATGACCTGCTTGGGCATACCTTGTCGCTGATCACCTTGAAAATGGAGTTGTCGCGCAAACTGTTCGAGCGCGATCCGCAGCGCTCGCAGCGCGAGCTGGCCGAAGCCGAACAGATCGCGCGTGATGCACTTGCCCAGGTGCGCAGCGCGGTTACCGGTTTCCGCGCTGCCGACCTGGCTGCTGAGTTGGCCTCCGCCCATCTACTGCTGGAGTCCTCGCGCGTGCATCTGCGCTATTCGCCGCCGCCGGCAATGCCGGCGTGGATCGAAGCTGGCTTGTCGATGGTGCTGCGCGAGGCCGCCACCAATATCGCCCGCCATGCACAGGCCAACGAAGCACTGATCACCATCAGCGTATCGCCGGAGGCGGTGCTGATGGAGGTTGTTGACGATGGTCGCGGTGGCGTATCAGCCAACGGCAATGGATTGGCGGGCATGCGCGAGCGGGTGTTGGCATTGGCCGGTGAGCTGCAGATCGAATCGCCAAAGGGGCAGGGCACGCGCTTGAAAGTGCGTATTCCGGTGCAGGCCCAACGCATGCAATCGACGCCGGCCATGGGCGCAACGCAGGGCGGGGCAACAGACTTGCCGGCGCAGGAGGCACGCGCATGATCCGCATCCTGCTGGCAGAAGACCAGGCCATGGTGCGTGGTGCACTGTCGGCGCTGCTCAACCTGGAATCGGACATCGAAGTGATTGGAACCGCTGCCGATGGCGAAGTCGCCTGGCGTGAACTGCAACGGCTGAAGCCGGACGTGCTGGTCACGGATATTGAAATGCCACTGCTCACCGGGCTGGAACTGGCGCAACGCGTGCAACGTCATCAGCTGCCAATCAAGGTGGTGATTGTTACTACGTTCGCCCGCAGCGGCTTCCTTCGCCGGGCGCTGGACGCTGGCGTGCAGGGCTATCTGTTGAAAGATGCGCCAGCTGAAAAACTAGCCGATGCGTTGCGGCAGGTACATCGGGGTGGCCGTGCGATTGATCCGCAACTGGCGGTGGAAGCGTGGTCCGAAGCCGATCCACTCAATGACCGCGAGCGGCAGGTATTGCGCCTGGCCGGCGAGGGCCGCTCTGCCAATGAAATCGCCGAGCAGCTGGGGTTGTCGCATGGCACCGTGCGCAACTACCTGTCCGAATGCATCGGCAAGCTGGGCGTGGCCAACCGGATTGAGGCGTATCGCGTAGCGCGACAGAAAGGCTGGTTGTAGGTTTTGAGCCCAAGCCACTGCCGAGCATGGCTCGGCACTACCGGGTCAGCGGGGTTCGCCGCGCGCCATTGCCTGGAACACGCCATCGCGGCGTACCCAGGCATGGAACAGAGCTGCGCCGACATGCGCCAACACCGTGGCGAACAGCAGGTAGGCCAGCAGGCTATGCGCGCCACGCAGCAGTGCGTACAGCGATGGCGTATGCGGCACGATGGCCGGCAGTTGTACGCCGCCCCACAACACGATGGGATAGCCACCGGCGGACAACATCGCCCAGCCGATCAGCGGCATCGCCAGCATCAATGCGTACAGCAGCCAATGCGAGGCCGTGGCGGCCCAGGCCTGCCATGCCGGAAGATCGGCAGGCAGCGGCGGTGGCCGGTGGCGCAGGCGGTTGTACAGGCGTAGCAGGGCCAGCACCAGGATCAGGATGCCGAGCGGACGGTGCAGGTTGATCAGGCCGGGGCGCAGGTGCACCGAGGCGACCATGGTGACGCCGATGAACAGCATCGCCAGGATCAGCAAGGCCATGCTCCAGTGCAGCACGCGGGCCAGCAGATTGAAGTGTCCAGAGTGGCTGTTCATGGCTGCACCTGCGCGTTGTCGCGTTCCGCCGCACCGGTGGCGCGCTCGCGTTCGCGGCGATTGAAGGACTGCGAGTACACCGCCGAGCGTGCTGCCAGGATCGGGTCGTCACTGCCTGCAATACCTTCGGGCAGGATCAGCGGGTCGAAGTTGAGGTCATTGCAGCTGCCTTGTTCCTGCGGCTGCGTCTGATCGATGTTGAGCACGCCGGCCACGATCTGTTCGCGCTCGGCTGGCCACGGCACGGAGGCGTCGTTGATCGCATCCTGTGGGGCGGCCAGGGTGACCAGCAGATTCCAGCGCACGGGGCCCTGCGCCAGTCGCTGTTGCAGATCCTGGCTGAGGAAGTCCACCCCGGCCTGCTCGCGGCGGGCGGCATCCAGTTCGTGGGCGGCTGCTTGTGGCTGCCAGCGCCAGCGCACCGCACGCCGTTGCCCCTGCGCATTGATGAACCAGAAGCTGTTGACGCTGTTGAACTCGGTGCTGGCCCAGCTGTCGGTCCACGGGGCGGTCTTGGCCCATTGCTGGAAGGCACGAACGCTTGGGTACTTTTCCTGGAGCGCGGCCAGTTTGCTCGGGTCGGGCTTGCCGGTGGCCGGGTCTGGAATCTGTGCGCGGGTTTGTTCGTAGAAGGCTTCGGGCGTGGCGACGGCGAGGAACGGGAAGCTGTTCATCGCCATGCGCCATTGCTGGCCGTCATCGCTGCTCAGCTGCAAGGCGATGCTGCGTACGCGCGCGCTGTTGTCGGCGCCATGCGGGTTGCCGCCACCTATCGACAGCCGACCCAGTACCGGAACACGCGGCTGTGCGAATACCCGCGCCTGTGAGAGCTGCGCTGCCGGCGCGCTGGGCTCGAACCAACCGCTGACGCACACGCCTTTGCTGTGCGCGCGGCGGAAGCCCGGGTGGTTCGCGCCGGTGGCCTCGATGGCATTGGTGAGGCCCTGCGCAGTGAGCCGATCACGGCCTATCCAACCTGCCAACCAGGCAAAGCCCAGTGCAATGGCACCGAGAATCAGGGCTATCAGCGCGATCCAAGGGAGCGGGGAGTGCGGCTGGCCGCCGCGTGCTTGCCCGCCGTGGCGGGTGAATTTGAATAGAGGCATTGCGGTACCAGTCGTGACTGACGGGAGCGTGGTGCCGCTATACGGTGGCAGAAGTGGCAGCGCAGGGCCAGCTTTACTCCCTCCCTTGCGCGCAAGCGCAGGGGAGGGGTGGGATTACGCGCGTGCCAGCTTGCGCAGGCGCTTGCGTTCCTTGCTGCGGGCGCGCCAGTTGCGCCAGTGCTGCTGCAGGCAGGAGAAGATCACGTACAGCGCCGGCGTGCTTAGCAAGGTCAGGCTCTGCGAGATCAACAGGCCGCCGATCATCGCGATGCCCAGTGGCCGGCGCAGCTCCGAACCTTCACCAAGGCCAATCGCCAACGGCAGCGCCGCCAGGATGGCAACCATCGTGGTCATCATGATCGGGCGGAAACGCACGATGCTGGCTTCGCGTACTGCTTCGGTTGGTGACTTGCCGTGCACGCGCTGCGCGACCAGGGCGAAGTCGATCATCATGATCGCGTTCTTCTTGACGATGCCGATCAGCAATACAAGGGCGATCATCGAGATGATCGACAGATCGGTATTGGTGATCCACAAGGCCAGCAGCGCGCCCATGCCTGCGGCCGGCAACGTGGACAGAATGGTCACCGGATGCACCAGGCTCTCGTAGAGCATGCCGAGCACGATGTAGACCGTGGCGATGGCGGCGATGATCAACATCAACATCGCCACCGGATCCATCGCCTGGCGGAAGCCGCCGGGTGCGGCCTGGCGGATGTCACCGGGCATGCGCAGGCCGTCGATCACTGACTTGACGATGGCATCACCCTCGCCACTGCTCACACCCGGTGCCAGGTTGTAGCTCAGGTCCATCACCGTGTACTGGTTCTGGTGGGTCACCTGCGACGGTGCCAGCCCCGGTTCCTGATGGGCCAGCGCGGTGAGCGGAATCATCTGCCCGCTCTTGGATGGCACGTACAGGTCTTCGATCGCGGCCGGGCTGCCGGTCTGGCTGGGCAGCGCATTGACCACCACGCCGTACTGGTTGAGGTCGGCATAGATGGTGGAGATCTGGCGCTGGCCGAAGGCGCCATACAACGCGCCGTCGATGGCGCCGATGGTCACGCCCAGGCGCGAGGCTTTCTCGCGGTCGATGACGATCTTCTGCATCAGCCCGCCCTTGTCCACGTCCGAGCCGACATCACGCAGTTGCGGATGCTGCTTCAGCGCGGCCACCACCTTGGGCAGCCATTCGGCCAGCTGCTCGGCATCATTGCCCTGCAGGGTCACGCGGTTCTGCGCGCCCTGCGAGCCGCCGCCACCGCCGTCGGAGGGCAGGTCCTGGATGGCCCGCAGGCGGACGTCCAGGTCCGGGAACTGCGCGGCCTTGGCGCTGAGCCGGCTCACCACCACGTTGGTGGGTTCGCGCCGGCCTTCTTTCCCGGTAAGCAGCTCGATGTTGAACTGGGCACTGCTGCCCTGGCGGCTGGAACCCAGTCGCGAGCCCACCATCTTCACCGCCGGGTCGGCCAGGAACATGTCGCTGAGCCGGCGTTGGCGTTCGCTCATTTCCTGGAACGAGACCGTTGCGCTGGAACTGGCGCGGCCCCAGATCAGGCCGGTGTCCTGTTCGGGGAACTGACCCTTGCTGACCGAACCGGCCAGGTAGAAGGTAGCCACGATCAACAGCAACGGCGTCAACGACAACAGCAAGGCGTGGCGCAGCGAGAAATCCAGCGCCACCGTATAGACCTTGAGCATGCCCTCGTGCATGCCATCGAGCATGCGGTTGAGGCGGGTATCGCGCGCACCTTCGGCATGCGGGTGCAGGAAGCGTGCACACAAGGCCGGGGTCAGGGTCAGCGAGACCACCGCCGAAACCAGGATCGCCGCGACCAGAGTGAGGGTGAACTCACGGAAGAACGCACCGATCATGCCCTGGGCGAAGATGATCGGCAGGAACACCGCAATCAGCGAGGCGGTGATCGAGACGATGGTGAAGCCGATCTCGCGTGCGCCCGCCATTGCCGCTTCACGCCGCGGCATGCCCTCATCTAGATGGCGCATGACGTTCTCGATCACCACGATGGCATCGTCGACGACGAAGCCAATGGCGATCACCAGGGCGAGCAGGGTCAGGTTGTTGAGAGTGAAGCCGAGCGTGTACATGACCAGCGCGGCACCGGCCAATGACAAGGGCACGGTCACCGCGGCGATCAACGTCGGCGCCAGCCGGCGCAGGAACAGCGCCATGGTCAGGATCACCATCAACAGGCTGATCATCAAGGTGATCTGCACTTCGGCCAGCGAGGCGCGGATGGTCGGGGTGCGGTCGAAGTACGGCGTCAGCGTGCTGCCCGCATCCAGATAGCCGGTTAGCGACGGAATCGCCGCCTTGACCCGGTCGACGGTGGCAACCAGATTGTCGCCACTGCGCAGGTACACATACATCAGCACGCCGCGCTTGCCGTTGAACCAGGCCGCTTGGTACGCGTCCTGCTGGCCGTCGTAGACCGTGGCCACATCCTTGAGCCGCACCACCGCACCGTCGTGGGTGGAGATGGCGACGTTGGCGAAATCCGACGCCTTGCGGATCTGGTCGTTGAGGATGATCGCGGTCTGGCTGGTGCCATCACTGAGGAAGCCCAGCGGCGAGGCCACGTTGGCTGCGCGCATTGCATTGCGCAGGTCGTCCGGGCTCAAGCCCAGTGCGGTCATCGCACGCAGATTGAGGTCCACCCGCACCGCTGGCGTGGAAGCGCCGGCGATATCCACCTGCGACACGCCGGGCAGCTGCCGCAGCCGCTGCGCCAGCAGCGAATCGGCGGTGTTGTACAGCTCGGCTACCGATTGCGTGTCCGAGGTCAGTGCCAGCGCGATCACCGGATCGTCGTTGGGGTTGGCCTTCTGGTAGGTAGGCGTGTTGATGCCCGCCGGCAGATCGGCCATGGCCGCATTGATCGCGGCCTGCACGTCCTGCGCGGCGGAATCGATATTGCGGCTGGTGTTGAACATCAAAAACACCATGCTACGGCCATCGCTGCTGCTCGAACGCATGGTGTCGATGCCCGGCACCTGGCCCAGATGCCGCTCCAGTGGTGCGGTCACCGTGGCCGCCATGGTGTTGGCGTCGGCACCGGTGTTGGAGGCCTGCACGAAGATCACCGGGATCGACAGGTTGGGCAGGGCCGCAACGCCCAGCCGCAGGTAGCAGACCAGGCCAGCGAAGAACAGGCCGATGGCCAGCAGGGTGATGCCGATCGGGCGGCTGATGAAAGGCGCGGAGATGTTCATCCGCGCTTACCGTGCCGCCTGCAGGCGCGCAGCGGCGCGTTGTTCACGGCGCTTGGCGGCCCACTCGGACAGGCGTTCGAAGTACAGGTAGATCACCGGCGTGGTGTACAGCGTGACCAGCTGCGACAGCAGCAGACCGCCGACGATGGCGACACCCAGCGGACGCCGCAGTTCCGAGCCGATGCCGGTGCCCAATGCCAACGGCAGCGCGCCGAGCATGGCTGCGGCGGTGGTCATCATGATCGGGCGGAAACGCAGCAGACAGGCACGGCGGATGGCGTCATGCGCGTTGGCACCGGCGCGCTGCGCGTCCAGCGCGAAGTCGATCATCATGATCGCGTTTTTCTTGACGATGCCGATCAGCAGCACGATGCCGACGATGCCGTCCACCGACAAGCTCATGCCGCACAGGTACAACGCCAGCAGTGCGCCCACGCCGGCCGGCGGCAGGGTGGAGATGATGGTCAGCGGATGGATCCAGCTTTCGTACAGCACGCCGAGCACGATGTAGATCACTGCGATGGCGGCCAGCAGCAACAGGATCACATCGGTCTGGCTGCTGGAGAACTCG
Organism: Stenotrophomonas sp. STEN240; assembly: GCF_056756175.1. Classification (NCBI taxonomy): domain Bacteria; kingdom Pseudomonadati; phylum Pseudomonadota; class Gammaproteobacteria; order Lysobacterales; family Lysobacteraceae; genus Stenotrophomonas; species Stenotrophomonas sp. STEN240. The sequence goes on from NZ_JBRRBO010000048.1 coordinate 16,788, forward strand.
GCGGCGGTACCGACGAACTGCGCCTGCATCTGCTGCGGCAGTTCCAGCTCGGCCACCGCCTTGTTGATCGCATCCACGCCTTCGGACAGGGAATAACCCGGTGCCAGGTTGAACGAGATGGTCGCCGACGGCAGTTGTTGCTGATGGCTGACGATCAGTGGCGCGGTGCCGGCTTTTGCGGTGGCGATGGCGGACAACGGAATGCTGCCGCCAGCACCAATCGCGATGCCGGTATTGCTGTTGCCGATGCCGGTGGCGGTGGACGAGTTGCTCGATGTCACCTGGCCCAGCGTGGTCGCATTGCTGCCGCTGAGCGTGCCGCTGCCGTTGCTGCCGATGGCCAGCTGGTTCATCAGCGCATCGCTGTTGCGGAACTCCGGCGCTACTTCCAGCACCACGCGGTACTGGTTGAGCTGGGTGAAGATGGTCGAGATCTGGCGTTGGCCATAGGCGTCGTAGAGCGTGTCGTCGATGGTCTGCATCGGCACGCCGTAGCGGCTGGCCTTGTCGCGGTCCACTTCCACATGCAGCGCGCGGCCGTGGTTGGCCAGGTTGTTGTCGACGTCGGCAAGCTCGGGCAGGCGCCGCAGTGCGTCGGTGACGCGCTCGGTCTGCGTGGCCAGCTCGGTGCTGTCCATGTCCGACAGCGAGAACTGGTAGGCGGTAGCGGCCACGCGCGTATCCAGCGTCACGTCCTGCACCGGCTTCAGATACAACGCAACGCCGGGAACATGTGCGGCAGCAGCCTGCAGGCGCGGCAGGATCACGTCCAGCCCATCACGATCACCACGGTCCTTGAGCACGATGCTCAGCTGGCCCTGGTTGAGCGTTGGATTCATGCTGCCCGCACCGATGTAAGCGGCAACGCCGGTGACGGCTTCATCGCTCTGCAACGCGGCGGCAACGGCCTGGGTGCGCTGCTGCATCTGCTCGAAGGCGACATTCTGGTCCGCAATCACCACGCCGGTGACCATGCCGGTATCCTGGTCGGGCAGCAGGCCCTTGGGGATCACCATGTACAGCAACACGGTCAGCGCGACCGAGGCCAGCGCGATCGTCAGCGTCAGCGGCTGGTGGCGCAGCACCCAGTCCAGGGTGCGCTCGTAGACGCCGACCAGACGCGACCACGCGGTGACCTTGCCGTGTGCGGCTGCACGCTCGTGCGCGTCGTCGCCTTCGGGCAGCGCGTCGGGTTTGAGCAGGTAGGCGCACATCATCGGCGTCAGCGTCAGCGAGATCAGCATCGAGATCGATACCGCGATCGTCAGCACCCAGGCGAACTCATGGAACAGGCGGCCGGTAACGCCCGGCATCAGGATCAGCGGCAGGAATACCGCGATCAGCGACACCGTCAGCGACAACACGGTAAAGCCAATCTCGCGCGAACCGATTTCCGCCGCTTCCGGGCCGTCCTTGCCCTTCTCGATATAGCGCACGATGTTTTCGATCATCACGATCGCATCGTCGACCACGAAGCCAGTGGCCACGGTCAGCGCCATCAGCGACAGGTTGTCCAGCGACATGCCGGCAAAGGCCATCACCCCGAACGTGCCGAGCAGCGACAGCGGCACCGCCACCGACGGGATCACCGTCGCCCAAAGCCGCCGCAGGAATACGAAGATCACCGCCACCACCAGACAGATGGTGAGGATCAGGGTGAACTGCACGTCATGCACCGAGGCGCGGATGGTGACGGTGCGGTCGGAGAACACATCCAGGGTTACGTCGGCCGGCAGCATGCCCTGCAGGTTGGGCAGGATCTGGCGGATGTTCTCCACCGTCTTGACGATATTGGCACCGGGTTGGCGGCGCACTTCCAACAGCACTGCCGGTTTGCCATCGGCCCAGGCGGCGAGCTGGTCGTTCTCGACGCCATCAACCACCTTGGCGACATCACGCAGCCGCACCGGCGCACCGTTCTGGTAGCGGACGATGATGTCGTTGTAATCGGCCGCGTCGCTGAGCTGGTCGTTGGTGGACAGCGTATAGCTCTGCGTCTTGCCGTTGAGCGAACCCTTGGGCGCATTGACGTTGGCCTGGGTGAGCGCGCTGCGCAGGTCTTCCAGGGTCATGCCCATGTTGGCCAGCTGCGCCGGATTGACCTGGATGCGCACCGCAGGCCGCACGTTGCCGGCAATGGAAACCAGGCCGACGCCGTCGGTCTGCGACAGGCGCTGGGCCAGGATGGAATCGGCCAGATCGTTGACCTCACGCAGCGGGCGCGTGTCCGAGGCCAGCTTCAGGGTCAGGATCGGCGCATCGGCCGGATTCACCCGGTTGTAGACCGGCTGGTAAGGCAGCGAGCTGGGCAGGGTGGCCTGACGGATCGCCGCCTGCACGTCCTGCGCGGCGGTATCCAGGTCGCGTTCCATCGAGAACTGCAGCACGATGCTGGACAGGCCTGCCGACGAATCGGAAGTCATCATGTCCAGCCCGGAAATCTGCCCCAGCTGCCGCTCCAGCGGCGTGGTCACCAGCGAGGCCATGGTCTGCGCGCTGGCACCCGGGTACTGGGTGGTCACCACCAGACTGGGCGCTTCGATCTCGGGCAAAGCCGCAACCGGCAGGCGCTGGTAACCGAGGATGCCCAGCAGCATCAACCCGATCATCAACAGGGAGGTGGCGATCGGGCGCCGGATGAAAATAGTCGAAAAGCCCACGGTCGGTTCCTGGTGCGGGGGAGGGGAGGCGGGTGCCGGCCGGCGCGTCAGCGCGGCGGGCCACCCCGTCCACCACGGTTGCCCTTCTGGCTGGCCGCCTTGAGCTGTTCTTCAGTCGGTGCCGGCGGTGCCTGGCCCGGTGCCAGTGCATTGACCTTGCTGCCTTCCTTCAAGCGGAACTGGCCTTCGGTGACGACCTTGTCGCCGGCCTGCAGGCCCTTGCTGATCACCACGTGGCTGTCGTCGACCTGGCCGCCCTGCACCACATCGCGCAGGGTGACGGTGTTGTCGGGCTTGATCAGATAGACGAAATCGCTGGTGCTGCTGCGCTGCACCGCTTCGGCCGGCACCACCACCGCGCCGGGCAGCACGTTGAGCTTCATCTGCACGTTGACGAACTGGCCCGGCCACAGCGCATCGTTGGCATTGGGGAACTGCGCGCGCAGGCGGAAGGTGCCGCTGCTGCTGCTGATCTGGTTGTCCACCACCTGCAGCACACCGTCGGCATTGACCACGCTGCCGCCGCTGCGGTCCAGGGTGGCGGTCTGCAAGGGCGCCACGGTCTGTGCGCTGCGCACCGCATCGAGCTGCTGCTCGGGCAGGTTGAACAGCACGTAGACCGGCTGCAGCTGGGTGATGGTGACGATCGCGCTGCCGGCGCTGACCACATTGCCCGGATCGACCGCGCGGATGCCGGCGATGCCGTTGATCGGCGAAGTGATGCGGGTGTAGTCCAATTGAACCTTGGCCTGTGCGGCCGAGGCCTGCGAGGCGGCCACGGCGGCCTGGTACTGGGTCACCTGGTTGCGCAGCGTGGTCAGGTCGGTCTGCGCCACGAACTGGCGGTACTCCGGTGAGTTGGAGCGCGCGTAGTTGGACTGCGCGGTGGCCAGCAGGGCCTCGTTCTGGCGCTTGCTGGCGACGGCCTGGTCGTACTGGGCCTGGAAGGTGCGTGGGTCGATCTGTGCCAGCAGCTCGCCCTTCTTGACCGCCTGGCCTTCGCGGAAGTTGACGCTCAACAGCTCACCACCGACCTGCGGGCTGACGGTGACGGTATTGAATGCGCTCACCGTACCCTGCGCGGTCAGGTAGACCGGCACATCCTTCTTCTCGGCGGTCACCGCAGTGACTGGCACTGGATCCTTGTCCTGGTTGCCCTTGCCGCCCTGGCCCATGCTGGCTGCCGTACCGCCGGCCTTCTGCTTGCCGCCCCCCATTACCCGATAGCCGATACCGGCCACCAGCAGCACTGCAATGACCAGCAGTACGATCTTCCAGAAACGCGACATGCGGAAACTCCTGAGGAACCGATAAGGGGAGGCAATCAAGCCGCAGAGGATACCCCCGCGCATGTGCGCGTGGAGGCATGACCGATGGGCCACGCATACAGACCCGTGCAGGTGATGAACGTTCCATCGCCGCATCGGTTGACCTGGAGTTGTAGTGCCGAGCCATGCTCGGCAGGGACACTACCGGTATCGCATCAACCTGCGCGAACGTTGTAGGAGCGGCGTCAGCCGCGAAGCTGGCACAATCAGAACCGTAGTTGGCTTGTGATCTGACGGACCTTGAGCTTCGCGGCTGACGCCGCTCCTACATCCTGATGGGTCGTGCTGATGCGCCAGGGGAAGGCCCCTTGCCGAGCATGGCTCGGCACTACGGCGGATCACCATTCCGCTCTACCTACATCGTGTCGGTTCCCCGCCAGCGGCCGCTTGGCCCATGATGGGCCTACATTCACCCTGTCCCCCGTCTGGAAGGAGAGCTGTCGATGGCCCGTAAGACCGTGTTGCTGTCCGCTTTGCTGTGCGCCCTGGCCCCATTGGCGCAGGCCCAGGATGCCGCGCAACGGCCGGAGGTGGCCGCCGCGGCCAATCGCCTGCAGCAGCAGGTGGTGGATTGGCGGCGCGATTTCCACACCCATCCGGAACTCTCCAATCGCGAGGAACGCACCGCTGCCAAGGTTGCCGAGCGCTTGCGCGCGATGGGCCTGAGCCCGAAGACCGGGGTGGCCGTGCACGGCGTGGTCGCCATCATCAAGGGCGGCCTGCCAGGCCCGAAGATCGCCCTGCGCGCCGATATGGACGCGTTGCCGGTCACCGAGCAGACCGGTCTTCCGTTCGCCTCCAAGGCCACGGCCGAGTATCGCGGCGAGCAGGTCGGGGTGATGCATGCCTGCGGCCATGATGCGCACACCGCCACCCTGCTCGGCGTGGCCGACGCGCTGGTGGCCATGCGCGACAAGTTGCCGGGCGAAGTGATGCTGATCTTCCAGCCGGCCGAGGAAGGCGCGCCGCCGCCAGAACAAGGCGGCGCCGACCTGATGCTGAAGGAAGGCCTGTTCAAGGACTTCAAGCCGGAAGCGGTATTCGGCCTGCATGTGTTTTCCAGCGTGCAGGCAGGGCAGATCGCGGTGCGCGGTGGCCCGCTGATGGCGGCCTCCGACCGCTTCGGCATCACCGTCAACGGCCGCCAGACCCACGGCTCGGCACCCTGGAACGGGGTTGACCCGATCGTCGCCGCGTCCGATCTGATCGGCACCGCACAGACCATCGTCAGCCGCCGCGTCAATCTGTCCAAGCAACCGGCGGTGGTTACCTTCGGCGCGATCAAGGGCGGCATCCGCTACAACATCATTCCCGATTCGGTGGAAATGGTCGGCACCATCCGCACCTTCGATCCGGACATGCGCAAGCAGATCTTCGCCGACCTGCGCAATGTCGCCGAACACACCGCCGCCGCGCATGGCGCCACCGCCGTCACCGACATCTATGAGAAAGACGGCAACCCGGCCACGGTCAACGACCCGGCATTGACCGCGCGCATGCTGCCCAGCCTGCAGGCGGTGGTGGGCAAGGACAAGGTGTACGAGCCGCCGCTGCAGATGGGTTCGGAGGATTTTTCCTTGTATGCCCAGCAGGTGCCGTCGATGTTCTTCTTTGTCGGCTCGACCGGTGCCGGCATCGACCCGGCCACCGCGCCCAGCAACCACTCGCCCAAGTTCCTGTTGGATGAGAAGGCACTGGACGTGGGCCTGCGCGCGCTGTTGCAGGTCTCGCTGGACTATCTGCACGGTGACAAGGCGGGTTGAGTCCGGGTAGTGTCGGGGCTTACCTACAAGGAAGAAGGCGTCCCATGACAGCCAGCCTCGCCATGCTGCTGCAGTCGCAGCTCGACCCCAGGCTCACCGCCGAGACCCTACTCGCACAGATGCGCAGCGATTGGCCAGAGCTGGACCAATCGCTGCTGCGGCTGGGCGAAGTGCCGTCCGAGGGCGACGCCGGCGAGGGTGCCGAGGCGGACGATTCACCGATGCTGTGCCTGGAATATGGCGAGCATCTGATCGCGCTGATGCCCATCCCGGTGCAGATCGGCGATGACATCGCGCAGATCTGCGCACACAGCCGGCTGTGGCCCAACGCCACGCCGGCGCCGGTGGATTACGCCGCGCACACCATCGTCACCGTGATGCGGTTCGGCGATGACGGGCAGGAGCCCAACCTGGTCGCACAGGCTGCGCTGCTCAGCCAGGTAGTGGCCTCGGCCATTGCCGTGTCCGACAACAGCGTGGCGGTGTACTTCGGCAGCGCCAACCACGTGGTGCTGCCGGGCCTGTTCCGCGAACTGACCCAGGCCACCTTGCCCGAGCCGATGTCCATTGCCTGGGTGGCGATCAATGTCGGCCAGAACCCGCAGGGCGTGATGACCGGCCATACCCGCGGCATGGATATGCTGGGGCTGATGGACATCGAGATCCCCGCGACCGCGGATGCAGCCGAAGGCGTGTTCAGCCGGCTCACCGGCATCGTTGATTACCTGATCGAAAACGGCATGGTCATCAGCGATGGCGACACCCTGGGTGCGACCGACGCGGAGCGCATCCGCGTGGTCTACGGCCCTTCGGCGCTGGACCCGGAGCGGCAGGTGATGCGGCTGCAGAGCGAAGAAATAGCCCCGGCCAAATCGGGCAAGTCGTGGTGGGCACGGCTGCTGAACTGAATCCGCGGGCGGCGCAGGCTGGCCATCGAAAAACGCATCGGTATATCCGACGCTCAAGATGGCGCAATTACACTACGCCGATGAACACTCCCGAAAACTCCAGCCTCGGCCGCGAGGTCGACTATCCCCGTCACTATGACGCCAGTCTGTTGTTTCCGATCCCGCGCGCGGCCGCCCGCGCCGAGATCGGTCTGGGCGGCGAACTCCCGTTCGTCGGCGAGGACCGCTGGCATATCTATGAGCTGGGCTGGCTGGATGCGCGCGGCAAGCCCTGCGTGGACACCGCTACCCTGTATGTGCCGGCGACCTCGCCGAACCTGATCGAATCCAAGTCGCTCAAGCTGTACCTGAATTCGCTCAACGGGGCGCGTTTCAACCGCGCCGAGGCCGTGCGTGAGCGCATCGCCACCGATCTGTCGGCCTGTGCCGGCGCCGATGTACGGGTCGAGTTCGGCCTGCCACCGGTCGCCCAGGCGGCTGGCGAGAACATTGACCACCTGGATGTCGCCATCGACAGCTATGGGCCGCCCAATGCCGCCCTGCTGCTGGCCGACAGCCGCGCCGTGGCCAGCGAGACCCTGGTTTCGGCACTGCTCAAGTCCAATTGCCCGGTCACCGGCCAGCCGGACTGGGCCAGCGTCAGCATCCGCTACCAGGGCCCGCGTATCGACCGCGAAGGTCTGCTGCGTTATCTGGTCAGCTACCGCGACCATGCCGAGTTCCACGAACAATGCGTGGAGCGGATCTTCCTGGAGCTGAGCCAGCGCTGCCAGCCCATCGCACTGGAAGTGGAAGCCCGCTACACCCGCCGTGGTGGTCTGGACATCAATCCGCGCCGGGCCAGCCCGGGTTTGGCCGCCAGCGCTCCGATCCGCGACCTGCGTCAATAAACATTCAGCTGCGTACGCTGGTTTTTACGTTGGCGCGATGAAACCTTAACAGGCGTCGTGCAATCGTTGTTTCCAGTCAGTCACGGAGGAGCAGCCTGGATGAGCAGTACCGATAAGAAAGCCGATTTTTCCGGCGTCACCGGCACCGTCACCAGCACCGAGCAGGTGGTGGAGAAGGCAGATTTCTCCGGCGTCACGTCGACGGTGACCAGCACCGAAGAGATTGTCGGCGAGCAGCAGTACACGGTGCAGAGTGGTGACAACCTCTCCAAGATCGCCAAGAACCTGCTTGGCGACGGCAATGCGTGGAAGCGCATCTTCGATGCCAACCGTGATGTCCTCGATGACCCGGACAAGATCCGCCCCGGTCAGACGCTGAAAATTCCGGCGCGCCAGGGCTGATCCCTGCGCCGCCCGTTGCACACCTTCAAACCAGATTCGGAGCAATCCATGAAGAAGACTTCGCTTAGCAGTGCCCTGATGATCGCTGTGGTCGGTGCCGTGGCACTGGTTGGTTGCAAGAAGAAAGAAGAAGCCGCGCCGGCCCCGCCGCCAGCTGCAAGCGCCCCGGCGCCGATGGTTGAGTCGGCACCTGCCGCGCCGGTGCTTTCGGTCACCGCAGTGACGGTTGGCAATGCTGCAGCGGCTGACATGTCGGTGGCGCCGGTGGCCGTACTGGCCGCCAAGGACAAGATCATTGTTTCGGTCAAGACCAGCGGTACCGCCAGCAATGTGCCGGTGGCTGCCAAGTTGACCTATCAGGATGGGCAGGTGGCCGGTGAGCAGAACGCCACCCTCAATGCCACCGATACCGGCACCACCAACATCGAATTCGCCAACAGCAAGCCGTGGCCGGCTGGCAAGTACACCGCCGACGTCACCGTCGATGGCAAGGCTGCCGGCATGCCGCAGCAGTTCGAGGTGAAGTGAGCAAGGCGTTAGCCGGCGCAACTCTCTCCCGTCGGTGATACGCATGGGCGCAGCCGCCAGGCTGCGCCCTTTTTTTTGCAGGTTTTTCATCCGGGCATTCGCGTCGCGAGGAATCCGGTGCCAGACGCAAAGCAGCGGATTTTTCCTGTAGGAGCGGCGTAAGCCGCGAAGCAGGTACACCAGCAGATGACCGGGTTTGAGAACGCCAGCTTCGCGGCTTACGCCGCTCCTACAAACGCGACTCTCACAGACAATCAGCAGCCGCCGTAGCCCGGGTAAGCGCAGCGCACCCGGGGCTGTTGGCACGCAATCAGCGATTGCATTGGTTACCTGGTTCCCGGGTGCGCTGCGCTTACCCGGGCTACCTTGGGCCTGACGATGCGTCACTCTTCATTCAATCAAAAGGGCAGCTCCTGCTTGGCGGGCGCCGGATACCGCCGCGATATTGTTTACGCTGAGCACCCCCGTTCTGCGCACTGTCCAACGGGGTTTGGTGACAGCGGCAACGGTTGCAGCTGAGACCAGCGCCGCCTGTCAGGGCGCGAGCCAAGACAGCACAAGGGTTGCGCGCATTTGCCGTGGCGGGATACCGCGCTGACCCTACTTCCGCGTATGGTTTTTTTTGCCCGTACCGGCTGAAAACGCGACAATGTGGGGGTTTCCCACTCGGCAGCCGGGTAGGGACGTGTGCGCTGGCCCACTGGATGGCCGTCTGCCTGCTTCAACGCCGCTGCCATCCTGCCCCGCATCCGTCAGCAAGAGAGTTTTTGCCCCCATGTCGAATACGCCGAAGATCATCTACACGCTCACCGACGAAGCTCCGTTCCTGGCCACGCAGTCGCTGCTGCCGATCGTCGATGCCTTTACCGCGACCGCCGGCATCGCCGTCGAAACCCGCGATATCTCCCTGTCCGGCCGCATCCTGTCGCAGTTCCCGGATTTCCTGAAGGACGACCAGAAGGTCAGCGACGACCTGGCCGAACTGGGCGCGCTGGCCACCACGCCGGAAGCCAACATCATCAAGCTGCCGAACGTCTCGGCCTCGGTGCCGCAGCTCAAGGCCGCGATCAAGGAACTGCAGGACCAGGGTTTCATCCTGCCGAACTACCCGGACGCGCCGACCGATGACGTGTCGCGCGACATCCAGGCGCGCTACGACAAGATCAAGGGTAGCGCGGTCAATCCGGTGCTGCGCGAAGGCAATTCCGATCGCCGCGCACCGCTGTCGGTCAAGAACTACGCACGCAAGCATCCGCACCGCATGGGCGCCTGGTCCGCCGACTCCAAGTCGCACGTCGCGCACATGGACGGCGGTGATTTCTACGGCAGCGAAAAGTCGGCCACGCTGGCCAATGCCGGCAGCCTGAAGATCGAGCTGGTGCAGAACGATGGCAACACCGTCGTGCTGAAGGCAAAGACCGCAGTTAAGGCCGGCGAAATCGTCGATGCCTCGGTGATGAACCGCAAGGCGCTGGCTGCCTTTGTCGATGCGCAGATTGCCGATGCCAAGGCGCAGGGCGTGCTGTTCTCGCTGCACCTGAAGGCGACCATGATGAAGGTCTCCGACCCGATCATGTTTGGCGTCGTCGTCGACGAGTTCTACAAGGACGTGCTGGCCAAGCACGCCGCTAGCCTCGCCCAGATTGGTTTCGATTCCAACAACGGCATCGGTGACCTGTACGCGCGCCTGTCGCAGCTGCCGGAAGCCGAGCAGGAAGCGATCAAGGCCGATATCGCCGCCGAATACGCCAAGCGCCCGGCCGTGGCGATGGTCAACTCGGACAAGGGCATCACCAACCTGCACGTGCCGTCGGACGTGATCGTTGACGCCTCGATGCCGGCGATGATCCGTGACTCCGGCAAGATGTGGAACGCCGAAGGCAAGCTGCAGGACACCAAGGCAGTGATCCCGGACCGCTGCTATGCCGGCGTGTACCAGGCGGTGATCGAAGACTGCAAGGCGCACGGCGCGTTCAACCCGTCCACCATGGGCTCGGTGCCGAACGTCGGCCTGATGGCGCAGAAGGCCGAAGAATACGGCTCGCACGACAAGACCTTCCAGATCGCCGCCGATGGCGTGGTCAAGGTCAGCGATGACGCCGGCAACGTGGTGTTCGAGCACGCGGTCGAAGCCGGTGACATCTGGCGCATGTGCCAGACCAAGGACGCGCCCATCCAGGATTGGGTGAAGCTGGCGGTCAGCCGTGCACGCCTGAGCAACACCCCGGCGCTGTTCTGGCTGGATGCCAAGCGCGCCCACGATGCGCAGGTGATCGCCAAGGTTGAGACCTACCTCAAGGACCACGACACCAACGGCCTGGACATCCGCATCCTGTCGCCGGAAGAAGCTACCGCTGTGTCGCTGGAGCGCATCCGCAAGGGCGAGGACACCATCTCGGTGACCGGCAACGTGCTGCGTGATTACCTGACCGACCTGTTCCCGATCCTGGAGCTGGGCACCAGCGCCAAGATGCTGTCGATCGTGCCGCTGATGGCCGGCGGCGGCCTGTTCGAGACCGGTGCTGGTGGTTCGGCACCCAAGCACGTGCAGCAGTTTGTCGAAGAGGACTACCTGCGCTGGGATTCGCTGGGCGAGTTCCTGGCCCTGGCCGCGTCGCTGGAACACCTGGGCCAGCGTTACGACAACAAGGGTGCAGCCGTGCTGGCCAATGCCCTTGATGCCGCCAACGGCAAGTTCCTGGACAACGACAAGTCGCCCTCGCGCAAGCTCGGCGGCATCGACAACCGCGGCAGCCACTTCTACCTGGCCATGTACTGGGCGCAGGCCCTGGCCGAGCAGAACGAGGACGCCGCACTGAAGGCCAGGTTTGCACCGCTGGCCGAGCTGCTGACCAGCAACGAGCAGAAGATCGTCGACGAACTGGCTGCAGTGCAGGGCAAGGCCGTGGACATCGGCGGCTACTACCGCCCGGACCTGGCCAAGGCCGGCCCGGCGATGCGCCCGAGCGCCACGCTCAACGCCGCCATCGCCAGCCTCAAGGCCTGAGTGATGTGAAGAACGACGGCTGCTTACGGCAGCCGTCGTTACGCTTTGAAAGCCTGTCTCCGTCATGGAGGCGGGCTTTTTTGTTTTCGTGTGATGACGGTGTGTAGCTACGACCAATGTCGGGTGCCGAAAGGACCACCGAAAAATCGAATTGTGGGTCCAATCACCCTTTCACATGCGGCTTCTGGCATAGCCTCATTCGACACGTTGGGAATCGCATGATGCGGGCGTGTCAAAAAGGGGAAGAGGGCATGACCAGGGTGCTGGTAGTGGGCTCGGATACCCGAGAGGAGCAGACGCTCCTCGGGCGATTAAGGGAAATTGCAGGATTGCCGCCGGAAGCCTTGCAGCGTTGTGTGGATCTGGACCAGTGCGACTTGTTGTTGGTACGCGATACGCCGGCGCTGCGCAGCGCCGCCAGGCATATGGCCAGCAAACGGCCGACGATGCGGCTGTGGCTGCATGATGATGACGGTGCCGTGCATGATGGCCGCAGCAGCAATGTGCTGCACCTGGACCAGGCGCAGATTCAACGCGCGTTGGCACCGCCAGACGCGCCGGTCGAGGAGGACACCGACGGTCTGTATCTTGCCAGCGGCGCCAAACAGGTCACCCGCCTGCTGCGCCGTCGGCTGCAGGAAAAGCATGGGCGCGCGATGCTGTCGCTGCAGGGTCAGCCACAGCTGCTGATTGATTTTGAACACGACCAGATGGTGCCGCTCTACCAGCATCCTGCAGATGGGCCCACCCTGGCCCAACAACTGGGCGATGTATTCGAACTGCTGGCCTTGCAGGAGCTGTCGCTGGCGCGTTTCGACGCACTGGCCGACAAGTTGTCGCGGCAGCCGCTGCGGCCGCTGCTCTGGCAGATGGCGCAGTTTGGCGACAACTGGACGGATTTCGACCGCCGCCTGCAGCAACACGCACAGGTAAGCCTGCTGCGCTGGCCGGATTTCCGTGTGCTGGCACATCAGCACGATGGCTTCCGGCTGTGTTCGCTGCTGCTGAAGAAACCCTGCAGCCTGGTGGAGTGCACACAGTTGCTGGAGGTGGACATCAACGCAACCCGCGCCTTCATGCGCTCTGCGTATCTATGCGGTTATGCAGAAGTACGGGTGCCGGAAACCGCTCCAACACCGCCCAACGCGCCCGTCAAAAACAGCGCCAGCACCTTGCTGGCGCGGATGTGGCGCAGTGTCCGCCAACGCACGGGTATACATGCATGATCGAACACAAGGTAGTGATTCTGGGCGCCATGGGGGCAGGCAAATCAACCTTGGTACGCGCCGTTGCCGGCGGCACCGTCATTGATACGGATGTAATCAATACCGACACCAGCTCTGCCAAGCTGGCGACCACGGTGGCGATGGACTATGCCGATGTGAACCTGCCCAACGGCGACCGCCTGCGCCTGTATGGCACGCCCGGCCAGGAGCGCTTCTCCTTCATCTGGCCGGTACTGCTGCAGGGTGCACGCGGCGTGGTGATCCTGGCCGATGCGTCCAGCCCGGATGTGGCGCAGGAAATGGAGCGTTACCTGCTGGCATTGCGCGAACATGCCGCGAAGGTGCCGGCGGTGATTGGCGTTTCAAAATTCGACCTGGTGCCGGATGTGGACCTGGACGCCTGCCTGCTGCAGGCACAGAAGACCGCCGGCAGGCCGCTGCCGCTGGTGCCGTTTGATGCGCGCTCGGAAGATGCGGTGATGATGTTGATGGACGTATTGATGGGCGAAGTCGAGGCGGCCGCGTTGGTGGAAGATCATGTCTGAGGTGAAGGGAATGGCATTGTTGGAAGACTGGGAAGTCAAAGCGCTCGACATCAAACTGCAGGAATTCGCCAATTCGGTCGATGGCGTGCGTGCGGCCGTGGTGGCCAGCGTTGACGGCTTCGTGCTGGCACAGGCGGCAACCCAGTCCTCCAGTGGTGAACGGCTGGCGGCAATGACCAGTGCGATGCTGGCGCTGGCATCGGCGGTAGGCCGCGAACTGGCCTTGGGCACGATGGACGTGCTGATGCTGGAGGCCAGTGAAGGCAAGGTGCTGATGCAATCCATCCCGCTGCCGCGTGGCTCGCTGTTGTTGATGGCCGCCTGCGGCCAGCGCAGCGTGATCGGGCATGTGCTGTGGAGCGCGCGCGAATGCGGCCGCAAGATCCAGGCGGAATTGTCGGCGGAGTGAGTGCTGGGGCAGTTGCTGCGGGTGGAATTGCTGCTGGCAAGGCAAAAGCCAGAGCAAAGCCAAAGCCAAAGCCAAAGCCAGAGCTGAAGCCGAAGCCGAAGCCGAAGCACCCCTCCCCAACCCTCGCCTTTGCTGCGCAAAAGGGAGGGGGTGAAGCAGGTGCTCGCGCCACCAGCGGTGGCCACGCTCCGCTCCCTCCCTTGCGCACAGCGCAGGGGAGGGCTGGGGAGGGGTGCCTTTGGCGCGAAACACATAATCCAGGACCCGTCCCACCGCCCAGGTCTGTCCCCGACAGCATCCGGTGTCGTATGGTCAGCGGAACTCTCCGGTGTTCTTCCGCATGCGATCAGCCCGTACCTGCATTGACCCCGCACCTCGGCAGCGTCAGCGCACGCCGTCATGACCGGGTCGGTTACCGACAGCCCCTTGTCTGCCCGTATCGCCAGCTGCATTGCGCAGGGTTTCGAGGACTACCACCGCGCATTCGCCCAGATCAGCCGGCGCGCGCGTGAGCGTTTCCAGCGCCGCGATTGGGCCGCCGCCAAAGCCGACGCGGTCGAGCGTATCGAGCTGTACGACCTGTGCGTTGCGCAGTGCCGCGCGCAGCTCGATCAGCTGTTGCAAGATGCAAGCGATGCGCAGCCGCTCTGGCAACAGGTCAAGCAGCACTTCGCTGCGTTGATCGACAGCCGCATCGATGGCGAGCTGTACAAGACCTTCTACAACACGCTGACGCGCCGCCTGTTCGCCACCCATGGCGTGGACGACCGCATCGAGTTCATGGCGTTGGATATCGAACCCTCCGATGCCATCACCCACCCGGTGGCGCGGCATGTCTATGCCGTCTCCGAGGCACGACCGGTCGAGACATTCGCGCGCTTGCTGGCGGACTATGCGTTCGAGCTGCCATACCAGCATCAGCTGCGCTGCGCGGCGGCCATCGCGGTGCGGCTGCAGGATGATCTTGCGCACTGGGGGCCGCATCCGGTGCGTGCGATCGAGTTGCTGCAGACCGTGTTCTACCGTGAGCGCCGCGCCTACCTGGTGGGCCGGGTGTTCGGTGAACACCGGTTCTCGCCGTGTGTGATTGCCCTGGTCAACGACGGCGACGGCATACGCGTGGAAGCCGTGCTCAGCCGCCGCCGCGATGTGGCGCATCTGTTTGGTGTGTCGCGCAGTTATTTCCAGGCCGATCTACCAACCGTGGCCGATGCGGTGGTGTTCCTGCGCAGCATCCTGCCGGGCAAGCCGGTGGATGAGATCTACACCGTGCTGGGCCGCGCCAAGCAGGGCAAGACCGAACGCTACCGCACGTTTTTCAGTCACTTCCAGCAGCACGACAATGAGCAGCTGGTGCATGCCGATGGCACGCCCGGCATGGTGATGACGGTATTCACCCTGCCCAGCTACCCGCTGGTGTTCAAGTTGATACGCGACCGTTTCGCCTGGCCCAAGACGATGAGCCGGCAGGATGTGGAGGACAAGTACGCGCTGGTGTTCAATCTCGATCGCATTGGTCGCCTGCTGGACGCGCAGCCGTACCGCTATCTGCGCTTCCCGCAGCAGCGCTTCGCGCCGGCTTTGCTGCAGGAATTGATCAGCCAGTGCAGCCACAGCGTGCGCATCGATGGCGACGAGGTGGAGATTGCGTTGTGCTACGTGCAGCGACGGTTCCGGCCCTTGAATCTGTACCTGCGCGAGCAGGGCGCCGAGGCCGCACGCGCGGCGGCGCTGGATTACGCGCAGGCGATCCGCGACATGGCCTGCAACAACATCTTCCCCGGCGACATGCTGCTGAAGAACTTCGGTGTGTCGCGGCATGGTCGCGCGGTGTTCTACGACTACGACGAACTGTGTCTGCTAACCGAGTGCAACTTCCGCCACTGGCCGCAGCCGCGTAGCGAGGAAGAGGCGATGGCGGCCGAGCCCTGGTTCCATGTCGCCCCCAACGATGTGTTCCCGGAGCGCTTCGGACTGTTCATGGGCTTGCCCCGGGCTTCACTTGAACTGGTGCAGGAAAAATTCGCCGAGCTGTTCGACCCCGACTGGTGGCAGGGGCTGCAGGCCGGGTTCCGACAAGGGCTATACCCGGATACCCCGCCGTACCCGCGAGCGCTGCGCCTGGCGTGAAGTCGAGCGACCGTCTGGAAATGCTTGTGCTGTAGCTGGCGTGGGCATGGCCGACCGCAACACCGGCCCGCGCCAGCTGACACTGCTGCAAGGCAGCTGAAGCGCGATGCAAGGGTAGTGCCGAGCCATGCTCGGCAGAGGCGTTACCGGCAATGCCAGATGTAGTGCCGAGCCATGCTCGGCAAAGGCGTTACCGGCAATGCCAAATGTAGTGCCGAGTCATGCTCGGCAGGGGCGTCACCGGTAAAGCCCCAGCCGAGCATGGCTCGGCTCTACAGGTGCGGCGGCGCTGTGGGAGCGGCGTAAGCTGCGAAGCCGTTGCTGCAACAGGCAGCGAAGAGCCACCCCTCCCCAACCCTCCCCTTGGCCTTCGGCCAAAGGGAGGGGGCGTAGTGCCGAGCCATGCTCGGCAAGGGCGTTACCGGTAATGCCAAATGTAGTGCCGAGCCATGCTCGGCAGGGGCGTCACCCGCCATGCCAAATGTAGTGCCGAGCCCAGCGCGGCAGGGG
>NZ_JBRRBO010000049.1:0-32825 GCF_056756175.1 Stenotrophomonas sp. STEN240
GGCGTAAGCCGCGAAGCTGATGGATCACCAGATCCCCGCGGGAAACGATCACGGAACGGATGTCAGCTTCGCGGCTTACGCCGCTCCCACAAATGCATGCAGGCCGATGTGTTGCCGGGAAGGCTTCTGCCGAGCATGGCTCGGCACTACACAAAGCAAAAACAAAGGCCGCCTTGCGGCGGCCTTTGCTGTGCATCAAGCGATCAAGCCGCTCAGTGCATCATGTGGTGGTTCATGTTGTACATGACCCACAACGTACCCAGCACGATGATGCCGATCACCACCAGGGTGAACATGCCGGCATTGACGTTCCAGCGGGCGGCCGAGGAACGGTCCAGGTGCAGGAAGAACACCAGGTGCACCAGCAGCTGCAGGATGCCTGCAACCACCACCACCGCACCGGTGGCGAAGCTCGACATCCCACCGCTCATCACCACCCAGAACGGGATGATGGTGAGCACCGCAGCCAGCACGAAGCCGATCAGGTAAGACTTGACGCTGCCGTGGCTTTCGCCGGCGGCACCGTGTGCATGATTGTCATGTGCGGACATTACATCGCTCCCGACAGATAAACGACAGAGAACACGCCAATCCAGACCAGATCCAGGAAGTGCCAGAACAGGCTCAGGCACGCCATGCGGGTCTTGTTGCGCGGGGTCAGGCCATCCTGCTTGAGCTGGATGAACATCACCGCCAACCACAGCAGACCGGCGGTCACGTGCAGACCGTGAGTACCGACCAGGGCGAAGAACGCCGACAGGAAGGCACTCTTGTCCGGGCCGTGGCCGTTATGGATCAGGTGGTTGAACTCCCAGATTTCCATGCCCATGAAGCCGGCACCGAGCAACCAGGTGATGGCCAGCCAGAAGAACATCAAGCCCTTCTTGGACTGGTGCATGGCGATCATGCCCAGGCCGAAGGTCAGCGAGGACACCAGCAGCAGCGCGGTTTCCCACGCTACGAACGGCAGTTCGAACAGGTCCTTCGGACCCGGGCCACCATTGGTGCCACCGGACAACACTACGTAGGTCACGAACAGGGTGGCGAAGATGAGCAGATCGCTCATCAGGTACACCCAGAAACCGAAGACGGTGTTCTCGCTGGTGTCGTGATGCTCGTGATGGTCATCGCCATGGTCCGCAGCGTGCGCTGCGGAACCGTGGGTCATCGTGTGGGCGTTCGTGCTCATGCCTTCACCTCGGTCTTCACCAAGCCCTGAGCTTCCAGGTGCTTGCGGTGCTCGTTCTCGATACGTTCCACTTCAGCAGCCGGCACCCAGTAATCCACGTCCTTGTCGAAGGTACGGTAGATGAAGGTGGCGATCATGCCGACCAGGCCGATGATGGCCAGCAACCAGATGTGCCAGACCATCGCAAAACCCAGCACCAGGCTGAACGCGCCGATGACAACACCGGTGCCGGTGTTCTTCGGCATGTGGATGTCGCTGTACTTGGCCGGCTTCTGCCAGGCTTCGCCGCGCTGCTTGCGGTGCCAGAATTCGTCCAGCTCCTCACCCTTGGGCAGGGTGGCGAAGTTGTAGAACTGCACCGGGGAAGCGGTTTCCCACTCCAGGGTACGGGCATCCCACGGATCGCCGGTGAGGTCGACATTCTTCTTGCGGTCGCGGATGGACACGGCGATCTGGATCACCTGGCACAGGATGCCCACGGCGATGATCGCAGCACCGATGGCGGCAACCACGAAGTACGGCTGGTAGTCCATGTTCGGGTAGCTCTGCATACGACGCGTAGCACCCATGAAGCCCAGTGCGTATAGCGGCATGAAGGCCACGTAGAAGCCAATGAACCAGCCCCAGAACGCGCGCTTGCCCCAGGTTTCATCCAGGGTGAAGCCGAACATCTTCGGCCACCAGTAGGTGATACCGGCAAACATGCCGAACACCACGCCGCCGATGATGACGTTGTGGAAGTGGGCAATCAGGAACAGCGAGTTATGCAGCACGAAGTCGATGGCCGGGATCGCCAACATCACGCCGGTCATGCCGCCGATGGTGAAGGTGACCATGAAGCCGATCGTCCACAACACCGGTGAGGTAAAGTGCACGCGGCCGCGGTACATCGTGAACAGCCAGTTGAAGATCTTCACGCCGGTCGGGATCGAGATGATCATCGTCGTGATGCCGAAGAAGGCATTGACGTTGGCACCCGAGCCCATGGTGAAGAAGTGGTGCAACCACACCAGGAACGACAGCACACCGATCGCACAGGTGGCGTAAACCATGCCCTTGTAGCCGAACAGGGTCTTGCGCGAGAACGTGGCGATCACTTCGGAGAACACACCAAATGCCGGCAGCACCAGGATATAGACTTCCGGGTGACCCCAGATCCAGATCAGGTTGATGTACAGCATGGCGTTGCCGCCACCATCGTTGGTGAAGAAGTGCGTACCCAGGTAACGATCCAGGGTCAGCAGCACCAGGGTGATGGTCAACACCGGGAAGGCAGCAATGATCAGCAGGTTGGTGACCAGAGCGGTCCAGCTGAACACCGGCATGTGCATCAGCTTCATGCCCGGGCTACGCATCTTGAGGATGGTGATGAAGAAGTTGATACCGCTCAGCGTGGTACCCAGGCCGGAGACCTGCAGCGCCCAGATGTAGTAATCCATACCTACGCTTGGACTGTATTCCAACCCTGACAAGGGCGGGAACGCCAACCAACCGGTCGCAGCGAATTCACCGATCCACAGCGAGATCATCATCAGGCCGCAGCCTGCGACGAACAGCCAGAAGCTCAGCGAGTTCAGGAACGGGAAGGCAACGTCGCGGGCACCAATCTGCAGCGGTACCACCAGGTTCATCAAACCGGTGATCAGCGGCATCGCCACGAAGAAGATCATGATCACGCCGTGGGCGGTGAAGATCTGGTCGTAGTGGTGTGGCGGCAGATAGCCTTCAGCGCCGCCAGCAGCAACTGCCTGCTGGGCACGCATCATGATCGCGTCGGAGAAGCCGCGCAGCAGCATCACGAACGCCACGATCAAATACATCGCGCCGATCTTCTTGTGGTCCACCGAGGTGAACCACTCCTTCCACAGGTAGCCCCACAGCTTGAACTTGGTGACCGCGGCTACAACAGCCAGGCCGCCCAGCATCGCGCCGATGAGGGTGGAGAGCACGATGGGATCGTGCGGCAGTGAATCAAGAGAGAGTTTTCCAAGCATCGTCATTCTCCCGAGGTGCCATGGCCGGCATGTGCGGCCTCGGCTGGCTCGTTTGCAGTGTGACCGGCGTGGCCGTCAGCCTCGGCGGCAGCAGGCGCAGCGGCGGCGGGAGCGCTGTGGCTCATGCCGGCGTGGTCCGTTGCCTCGTGCCCCATTGCAGCATGGTCCATCGCAGCGTGGTCCATGGCTTCAGGCTGCATCGCCTCGTGGCCAGCACCTTCGTGCGACATCTTCTTGCCATCGTGCTTCATGCCGAAGTGGTGGTTCTCACCGGCGTGCTTGGCAATGATGGTGTCGAACAGGCCCTTCTCGGTGCTGCCGTAATAGGTCACCGGGTACCAGTCGTGGTTCTTCTCGGCGCCCAGTTCGGCGAAGGACTTCTGGTCCAGCACCTTGGCGTCGCCGCGAACCTTGGCCAACCAGGCCTGGTATTCCTCATTGCTCACCGCATACGCGGTGAAATGCATCTTGCTGAAGCCAGCGCCGCTGTAATGCGAGGACAGGCCTTCATAACTGCCAGCTTCGTTGGCAACCAGATGCAGCTTGGTCTCCATGCCGGCCATCGAGTAGATCATGCTGCCCAGATGCGGAATGAAGAACGCGTTCATCACCGTATCGGCGGTGATCTTGAAGTTCAGCGGAGCATCGACCGGGAAGGTCAGCTCGTTGACCACGGCGATGTTCTCTTCCGGGTAGACGAACAGCCACTTCCAGTCCAGCGAGATCGCTTCGATCACCACCGGCTTGGTATCGGACTCCAGCGGCTTGTACGGATCCAGCGCATGCGAAGAACGCCAGGTCAGCACGGCCAGGACCAGAATGATCATGCACGGGATCGACCAGACCACCACTTCGATGGCAGTGGAGTGAGACCAGTTGGGCTCGTAACGGGCCTTGATGTTGGATGCGCGGTACTTCCACGCGAACACCAGCGTCAGCACGATCACCGGAATGACCACCAGCAGCATCAGCACCGTACAGGTGATCAGCAGCGTGAGTTCGTCCCGGGCGATCTGGCCCTTGGGGTCAAACAAGGCCCAGTCGCAGCCCGTCATCATGACGGCCATAGCGACAATGAGGCCCGGACGCAAAAAGCGTCCAAGAGTTTTCAACGGAATCATCGGTCGATCCAATTGCGAGGGAGAGCCGCATCTGGCAAGCCCCTACATGCAAACGCAAACGAGCGCCCGGGGATTGCCCACCGGGAGACATGTAGGGGGTTGTCAGATTTCAGCCCTGCAATTTTAGGCCTTCACGCACCACTTAAGAAAGGTATTGACAATGATTTCGCGCAGCAAAAGCGGGGAATCCTGTGCGACACGTTGTCGCACCTGTGTGGTGCTGGGGCAGATTCGGCAAAGGCAGGCACTGATCGCAGTGGAGCTCCGCACTGCTTCACGCTCTCCTGCGTGGACTTCCAGCACGTTCAGCTGGCGTAAGCGGCAGCACCCAGGACGCAACTGGCGTCAATGAATGCGGCTACCCAAAGAACTTTGACCGGTAGATTCGTTCAGATTGCTGAGCGGGACTCCCCATCGCCCACAAAAAAGGCCCGCACGAGGCGAGCCTGATCTGGTGCCGGAAATAGGAATCGAACCTACGACCTACGCATTACGAATGCGCCGCTCTACCAACTGAGCTATTCCGGCGAAGGCGCGAATTGTAGGCAAAGGGGATGGCATTGGTCAATCCACCGCTCACAACACCTCTCATACCCAGCAGCTGCCCGGTGTCGCCAAGCACGCTGCAGATCCAGCTCACGGCCCGGAAGGAGGTACCCAGCGATTTCGCACTTGTTCGATAAGCATCTTGCCCGACCGTCTCTCGGCCAACTGAAAAAGACCCTCCATGCCTCTTTGTTTGGCAGAACTGACATATCAAAGTGGTACGCCTTCAACTCTCTCACCACAGCACGATCGACCTGGCAGTACTTGGACGAGCGAACTTGCTCACCTGGCGCGCGAGTCCCTGCGCGCCGAGCCTTGCTTCGAGTTCCATACACCGTTCAAGCGGAAATTGCCATGCCGGCTGGCGGTTCAAGACAATTTCGAAAGCATTCGTGAACGCGCTAGACGGCATCGACGGAGACGCTTGCGGAAACGCCAGTGCAAACGTCATCAGAACTTGTCGAACCATGGCGAAGTCTTTAGGCAATGCGATACATCTGCGAAGCCTGCTAACAAGCTACCGGTTTGATTACCGATATACGGCCCCTAGCTCTCAACGCGGTGTCAACTGCGATCGAAGCCACCAGCGCGCCCCAAAAACGATCCGGGACGCTACATAAACAAAATACGCCAAAACCAATCCCAAGTAGCGATGAGACACAAGACCATCACTTTCCACTCGTCGACTCCACTCACAAAAATTGAGATCAACGCGAAAACTTCGCATGCTGAATAACCCCGATTCGCTCTATATCCATAGGATCAAGCTTTCCGTCGTTCAGGTGAAATATCCCCGAGATCCTGATCCTCGAACCAGAACCACGTAGATTCAATTCATCAAAACTATCGTTCCCATCGTAAACAACGACAGAAGAAACGGAGTCACCACCCTCCATTGCATCCAGGGTAGGAAATATAAGAATTGAATCTCCAGCTACACGCGCCCACCCAACGAACTCCACCGAGACAGCATCAAACTTCTCCGGATGAGCGGCAAGGTATAAAAAAGACAATGAACACACTCGCTCGGCGCCGGAGTTCCCTCTGTATTTGCATACATCATATGCCTTCGAGCTGTCGCAAGAAGAAAGCAGAGCAGAAACCAATACGAGCAGTACACGCATGTCAACCCTCATCAAGTCACCTCAGCCAGCCGCCCCACCCACGACCTGCAGACCGAAGTGGTGCAACGATCCTAGCTCTCGCCAGCCAAACTGAGCAAGCGACACGCCAACTTCAGACCCCGCCCCCCTTCCGCATCGCTTCTTTTCGAATACATTCGGCAAAACCATCTTCGATATGTTTTCTGGTTTCCGTGATGCCGTGCTGCTGATTTTCCTGCGAAGAAGCTTCACGCTCGGCTCGTTCAATCCACTCCAAAGACTTCCGGACCCCCTCCCTTCGCCATTTAAATAGACCGCAAGGGAGCGCATCGCGCCCAAATCACCTCTTTCGGCAGCCAAGGCAAACCAAGAGTGAGATTCCTCTGGATTTACGCCACCAAGGCTATAGTGATTGGCAACTCGTACCGCAGCATCATTACTACCTTCCAGAGCCAAGGTCTTCTGCGCATCCAGCTCTTTCGGCTCAAGAAAAAAAGCCTCCCCCGTTGAAGATACCGAGACACCGCCGCTCTCGTCAATTGCCGGCAATGAACTCTCTGACTCGGGCTCCACCGAAGAATGACAGCCAACATAAAATATAGAGAGAATTATAACCACTACGGCGCGGCGCGAATTCATTTTTCACACCTCCCTTTGTCCGTACAGAAAGACACCGTTCGTCTGATGCGCGAGCCTGTTTCGGGACCCGCATTAAGCCGCGCCACCCCTGTATCAGGATTATAACTTAGACTTCCGTAACCTTTTGAAATTGGGCCATTGCGCCCGGGAGCAAATATAGCAAAAGTCCCAGACACACCCCTTCCATCTCGCTGCATATTAGACGTAATAGTCACTGGATTCCCTGGCACATAGCCCCCCATTTCTTGGCTGAGTAGTTGGAAACATTGCAAACCCTGTTGCTGCAATTACCCAACTGTTATTTATATCTGCCAGAGACTGAGCATATGCGCCACTTCCCGCTCCCACATTGCAAGCACCAACAAAGAAAGTCTCGCCCTCTTTCAGTCCTGCCGCCCTTGCCAGCTCAATCGTCTCACCAGGATTCATGTCACCTTTAGGTCCGACAATTCTATCTTGATCCGCATGACCAGTTATATCAAACATGCCCGGAATGTTAAAAGCCCCCCTGCCGCATACAGAGGATCACCAGGTTTGAATACATTTAGATCAGACCGTCCATCCGGATCTATGAATCTATATGGATTATAGCTTGCATAAACATAACGATTGAAGCCAGCCCTATTATTCATGCTTACCTGAATTGAATCAACACTCAGGAGCCTTCCGATCTGCGGATCATAGTAGCGCTGCTGCATGTAGGTCAGGCCAGTTGCGCCGTCCTGATTATGACCTGTGTAACCGACGGCATCATAAGCGGGCTTTCCGATTACAGCGCCATAGGGCGCGTAATCATTGCGCTCTATCACGTTACCCAATCCATCCGTCACCGCTACGGGTGAGCCGAGCGCATCGGTGTGCTGGAACTTCACCACGTTGCCCACGGTTTCACGCTTGGCTATCAAACTACCGCTCAGATAGATGTGTTCAAGCCCTGCGCCACTGTTTTTATAGTAGTACATCAGCTGACGAGACTTGCTGTACTGCGAGAGGGCCGACGTTCCATCGACAGGACTCCAGGCAAGCACTCTCCGGCCTTCACCGTCGTAACGATACTACTCCTTCCCGGCCGCTATATACAGGCGATTGTCGAAGCCGAACCCATACAGCTGGCCACTTTTATTCTGCAGATTGCCCTGCACGTCATAGGCCAGGCCGACAACAGTTGCACCAGCGGAGTCCCGAATTCCCTGCAAACGATTTGTGCCGGGATCGTAATAGTAGTTTGCGTAGTCCTTGCCACCGGATCCCAGCTTCCACGACTTGATGTTGTCCAGCGCATCGTAGGTGTATCGATGCCATCCATCACCACCGAACGCCTTGAGCCGGCTGCTACCAGTCGATCACGCGCATCGTATTGCAGATGAAGGTTGTAGGTGCCTCCTCTTGCAACATCGTAGATGTCACTGGGATTTCCATTTTCGTCGAAGCGCGTGTCCAGATTGAGTACTGCGCTATCGATACTACGCGCAGGAAGCCGCAGGATATTCTGCGTCATCTGGTGCAGGACGTTGTTTCCGTACGCCGACTAACCCTACTCTCTAGTTTATTAGATCAATCCCACTCTTACCCGATTTTTACTCCAACCCCATTTTAACTCCAACCCCATTTTCACCCTGCGCTACACAAGGCACAACAGCACTTCGTCATGTAGATGCTGGATATGGCGCCAGAGCAGTGCGGTTGATTCGATCAGTGAAGGCAAACCAAAGCCCGCCATTGGCGGGCTTTGGTCTTCGCAGATGATTAAAAAAATGAATCAAACCCCGTTGTATTATCCAACTCTTGGCAGCTGTCGTCTCTAAAATCACCGCCTACTTTCACGAAGAGTACGAATGACCAGTCGCCCTTCTTCCTCACCAAGCTCACGAAATTCAGTCACATCCACCAATACCGAAAAATTTTCACCAGGATATACATCCAGCAGCCCTTTAATTGCAAAAACACCACTTCCTTTTATTGGCGTGTTATATACAACCTGATTAAAGTGCCGAATACGATCTCCCCTACCACCTTCGGATGGCTCATCCTGAAAGCTTGATATTCTAAATACCGGCTGCACACATGAAGGCGCGATCAATATAGTCCCATGATGCAAATTTCCATAGACATAAATATTGCTAACGGAAACTTCGCGAACGGGGCTCGATGACAAAACAGCTCTGCAGTATGAATCATCCGGAGAGCCCGCTGAGCATGCCGATAAAAAAATAAATATACACGCGATAAAGAGGCCGATTTCGATTTTCATGACTCATAGCCCGAGCAACTCGGACCACCTCTCGTGCAGGCCCCTTCCCACGAAGATTGAGCGCCTTCCCAAATAGCCTTTCGACGATCCATAAGCGACATCCCCGGGACGTTCAGCTGATTGTTTATGCCTAACGCGGTCCCCATGGCTGACTCCAGTCCATAAGCATTGATCTCCGTTATCACCCGCTCAAATCCGGTCGCCGGAAAGTAACTTCGCCTTGCACCAGGCTGCATACTGTCCTAGTTATACGCCCCCTCATAAGCAATAACAACCTCCCATCGCTCGTGCGCTGACGCCAAGATCCCTAGCTGAGCTCCCAATTTGACGGGAATCAAGGGTCATCCCATTGCTCGACATCTGGCTTAACGTGTCTTTCGGCAACGGCGAAAAATCAATGACAAATCCATTTCCATCATTGAGCGACCCAATCATATTCAGAATGCCACCAAGCAACGCTGTTGCTGATCCCTCTCTCATTTTTTTGCGGGCTCCCCGGCAGCCGCTACAAACGATTCGGCGAGCTTCGCATCAGTCACTGTGCACTGCCCCCTCCCATCTCACGTACAGGAATACCTTCCATCCGGATCCGTAAACCGATACGGATTGTTGTTCCCATACCAATAGCGGTTAAACGCGCCGACCGGGTTGCTATAGGCCGTCACCGGATCCACCGACAGGAACCGTCCGATCTGCGGATCATAGTAGCGCTGCTGCATGTAGGTAAGGCCAGTTGCGCCGTCCTGCTTATGACCTGTGTAACCGACGGCATCATAAGCGGGCTTTCCGATTACAGCGCCATAGGGCGCGTAATCATTGCGTTCTATCACGTTACCCGAGCCATCCGTCACCGCCACGGGTGAGCCAAGCGCATCCGCGTGCTGGAACGCCACCACGTTGCCAACGGCTTCACGCCTGGCTATCAAACTACCACTCAGCAGAGCGGCTAATTCGCTCAGCCAGAGCAAACAAAAAGCCCGCCAATGGCGGGCTTTTTCTTCACAGATGGTGAAGAAGTCAACCTCCCCCCGTTGTCTGCACATCACCCGCGAGTCGAGACTTGAAATACGCCCAGCTCATCATGACAAATGCTCGCTTCCTACCTTGCAGTCATTGAGCGACCACCGTGAATGTCATTTCAACAGGTAGCCCAATATCTCGCAGGGCCCCCATGGAAGATTCATCAAGGGATAGCTCGCATGTTCCTCCGCCTTGCTCATCCGAATCTGTAATCAAAAGGATGTCCAAGAACCCTGAGTCAACGCCAGGAATATCAAGGAGCGAAACTCCAGCGTTATCAGCAAGCAAAGATATCTCTTGAATGATCCGGGGTGCATCTCTCGCCCCCTCGCAGAGAAAGCGTCCAAAGCCCTGTTTTTTCTACAACCTCCTTCCCGCTGGATGTAAACCATCGCCGCCCTTTCTCATGTTATTTTGTGGGCTCAACGCACAATACATTCGTAACAAGTTCCGGCCGAAGTGCATGCCCTTTAAGATACAGCGTGAGCTAGAAAGATCGATCTACTTCGCTCAACATTTCAACCATCTCCGAGATTGCCTATTAATTCACCGTCAGGGGCAACTACGTCCCCGGTATCAGGATTTGTTCCATAGTTATCCAAACCTCTTCCGCCGCCCTGACCTTTGTCCGACTGCTTAATGTCATGAAATTTTCGGCGCCCCTCTTTAGCGCCAACTCCGTTTTTTTCCCCCGCTCTTCAGCCCCGCGATCGCCTGGCCAATAGCCAGGATCGTGTTGCTTCGATTCAATCATCGTCATTTCACCACAAGGCATCCCGCCGCATGGGTGAGGTGAAGCGAAGAACAAAAATGGCGCGGCAACGGCAGCACCTAATGTGGGAGATATCCAAGAGGCAGTCCCTGGTGCAATCCTTTCCACGAACACGGTTCCCAGCGTCACTACAGATGCCGCTTGTGTTCCCTCAGGCCGCGTGGCTGTAAACCGTCACCCTCTCCATGTCCTGAATTGGCGGGGTTGGAGGCTTCACTCGTCTTCTACCTCTCTGCCATCTGGATCCGTAAATCGATACGGATTGTTGTTGGCATACCAGTACCGGTTAAACGCGCCCACCGGATTGCTGTAAGCCGTCACCGGATCCACCGACAGTTGCCATAGTCCTTGCCACCGGCACCAAGCTTCCAGGACTTGATGTTATCCAGCGCATCATAGGTGTATCGATGCCATCCATCACCACCGAACGCCCCAGAGCCGGCCGCTATCAGTCGATCACGCGCATCGTATTGCAGATGAAGGTTGTAGGTGCCTCCTCTTGCAACATCGTAGATGTCACTGGGATTTCCATTTTCATCGAAGCGAGTGTCCAGATTGAGCACTCCGCTATCAATACTACGCGCAGGAAGCTGACGGGCATTCTGCGTCATCTGGTGCAGGACGTTGTTTCTGTGCGCCGCCCAACCATACTCTCTATCTTGAACTACCTTCCGGCATCAACTTACCTCAAAATCGTGACAATCTGACTCTCAATAAATCTACTATTGCGCATCGGCGACCTCCTTGCGGCGAGCTTTCCCGGAGACCGCTATAAATGCCCGAATCAAGTTTACGGACTGTCGACACCCTAAGCTGTCCTTAGTCGAATCTATCTAAGGCTTCACCCCTAGTGGCGCAGTAGCGGGCTTCTATCTACATCCTAAACTCATCCAACTCAATGCGACCGAAGATAAAAAAATCTCGCCCCTTGATTACTGAGCTGCTCGTTCCTCTACCCTCGTTAAAAACAAACTTCCCGCCAATCTTGACGCGCACCGGCTCCAACTCCGGCCGGCGCGACATATATTCAAAGAAACCACGATATACCTCGCCCCCCTCCACTTTCAAAGAGGCATAAACCTCACCACTTTCGAAAGAGTCAATTGATGGATACAGAAAAATATCACCCCCACCCCTTATCGCCCATGCATGGACAAATATCTTTCGCTCTCTAAAGGCATCAGGATGAGATAAAAGTTGTGAATATGTCAACGCACAAAACGTGAGCCGAACTTGATTCCCAACAGGAACGCAAACATCACTGCGTATTACTGAAACCTCTTCCACCTGTTCCACCTTGCCACAGCCTGATCCAACGACAAGAATAGCAGCGGCCAATACGATAAATTTATTCATCATCAGGCAACCTCGAAATGAAACTTTCCACATTCAAATTGGCACCAGGAGCACTCGCCTGGCTGGACATAGACTCGAAATCAAACTTTAAAATTCCGCCACCCAACATTACGACATATCCATTTGTACTAGAGAAAACTGATCGACCAATATCCGACTGAAACCCCGGATTGGCGTAGCCGGTCCACCCTCCATTACTGAAACCACCAGGGATTCCATTGAAATTCGTGTCCGCCGGATGAGTGTGAATAATAGCAGTTCGCACACCGGATCCGGAATAAGCCTGGCCTAGCGTGACGCTACCGGAGCCATCGCCTCGAGATTCAGAGCCCAATACATAGTTGAAAACAGAATACCCCTTTCCCGTTCGAGCGATGTCGGCACCGACCTCACGTCCAGTTGCAATGGTGACGGGGAGCGCTGTTCTTGCAAAGTATCTAGCGGCTCTAGCCTCACCATTATCCATTTCGTGATTATTAGCAATGCCATTAAGTTTATTTAGATAACCCTGCGGATCTCTTTTTATTGCCCGTAGCGCGCCCTCACCCACCATCAGAGTCTTACCTCCCACACATGTGCCGATTTTCGTTCCAGTGCAAGGAGCCCTTCCATCAGGATCTACAAACTTATACGGACTGTTATTTGCATACCAGTACCGATTAAACGCTCTCACTGGGTTGCTATACGCCGTCACAGGATCCACCGACAGGAACCTACCGATCTGCGGATCGTAGTAGCGCTGTTGCATGTAGGTCAGGCCAGTTGCGCCGTCCTGCTTATGACCTGTGTAACCGACGGCATCATAAGCGGGCTTTCCGATTACAGCGCCATAGGGCGCGTAATCATTGCGTTCTATCACGTTACCCGAGCCATCCGTCACCGCCACGGGTGAGCCAAGCGCATCGGTGTGTTGGAACTTCACCACGTTGCCCACGGTTTCACGCTTGGCTATCAAACTACCGCTCAGATAGATGTGTTCAAGCCCTGCGCCACTGTTTTTATAGTAGTACATCAGCTGACCAGACTTGCTGTGCTGCGAGAGGGCCGACGTTCCATCGACAGGACTCCAGGCAAGCACTCTCCGGCCTTCACCGTCGTAACGATACTGCTCCTTCCCGGCCGCTATATACAGGCGATTGTCGAAGCCGAACCCATACAGCTGGCCACTTTTATTCTGCAGATTGCCCTGCACGTCGTAGGCCAGGCCGACAACGGTTGCACCAGCGGAGTCCCGAATTCCCAGCAAACGATTTGTGCCGGGATCGTAATAGTAGTTGGCGTAGTCTTTGCCACCGGACCCCAGCTTCCAGGACTTGATGTTATCCAGCGCATCATAGGTGTATCGATGCCATCCATCACCACCGAACGCCCCAGAGCCGGCTGCTATCAGTTGATCACGCGCATCGTATTGCAGATGAAGGTTGTAGGTGCCTCCTCTTGCAACATCGTAGATGTCACTGGGATTTCCATTTTCATCGAAGCGAGTGTCCAGATTAAGCACTCCGCTATCAATACTACGCGCAGGAAGCTGCCGGGCATTCTGCGTCATCTGGTGCAGGACGTTGTTGCCGTAAGCGAAAGACTTCAATGCACCATTTGGAAAATAGCTGATACCTGATGCATAGGTGTGACCATCACTGCTGCCGACCACCAGTTTCGGTTGACCCAATGCATTCGGGCTATAGGTAATAGTGTTGCCGGTAGGATAGCCCTGAGAGGCTAGATTTCCGTTGGCGTCATACCCGTAGCTCAGCAACCATTGGTACAAACCTGGCTGCTGCACGGCCTCGGAAACCAGCAGCCTTCTCTTATTATAGAGATAGTAATTTACTACCCGCCCTTCCCCTTCCCCGTCATTGTCTGTCGTTATCTGACTGGGCAAACCATCAGGCGCGTAGATAAACGTTTGATTTCCCCTGTGGTTTGGCGTCGACAAGGAAACTACACGATTGCGCGAATTGTATGTCCGACGAACCACGCGACCACTTGCTTCGGCCGCCGCACGATCGCAGTTGACTGGGTTCGGCAGCGCCAAACCAGAAGCGCTCCATGCAAGGTTGCCCGCCGCGTCGTAGCCCATCACCGTCGAACCGGTCTCCGGCTCGATGGTCTTGCACAGGCGCTGCTGCGCGTCGTAGACATAGCGCCGGGTCAGCGACAGCGGTGCTGGCACCCGCAGCACGCCCGATCTGGCCAGAAGATCATTGCTGGCACCTGCAGGAGAGATGCCATGCACA
Source organism: Stenotrophomonas sp. STEN240 (assembly GCF_056756175.1). Lineage (NCBI taxonomy): Bacteria > Pseudomonadati > Pseudomonadota > Gammaproteobacteria > Lysobacterales > Lysobacteraceae > Stenotrophomonas > Stenotrophomonas sp. STEN240. Next base: position 14,229 of record NZ_JBRRBO010000049.1, read on the forward strand.
TAGATCAGTTTGTTCGCATGGGCTTGCCGAATTGCGTCGGTCAGCGCGAAGCGAAAGCGATACTGACTACCGTTGGATTGACAGGCAGCGGCAACACCTGCCTCACTTGCCTGATTTGCAAGAACAGAACCAATACCCTGCCCTGCCCCCGCAGCACCGCCTACATAGATGTGAACATCTACCGAAGCTGGTCGCCCGCTCGAACAAGCCCATCCTCGCAGCCAATACTGGCCCGCGCCATCTTCATCAACGCTGCCCACGCTGCCGCGAATCGACGATTGCGCCACTGCGACAGTGATCGCACCTGACGTCGCGGTCTTGCCGTTGCTATCTACCGCAATTCCCGTGACCTGATAGTTACCGGGTGCCACGTTTGCCCAGTTGAATCCGAAGCCAGCAGTGTAGCCACTCCCGATGTGACCGCCGTTGGCGTAGTAATCAACGCGGACGACCTGCCCATCCGGATCACTCGCATTTGCACTCAGGTGCACCGTTGCGGGGCCAATGAAGGGCTGGCCTGTGGCAGGGTTGAGACTGATCACCGGCGGTCTGTCACCGGGCTGTACAACCTCGAATGTCCTGTTGACGCTTGCCTGGCCGCCCAGGTTGGAGCGCGCATTGGCAGTAACCGTGTAGGTGCCCGCAGGCAGATTGGTGAGGGTGTAGGAAAGTGAATCACCTACAACGCTGGCCAGCACCTGGCCACTCCGGAGTATCCGGAGCTGGCTCACATAAACACCGTCATCAATGGTGAATGCCGATGTTTGTATGACTACATTCGCCGGCGCCTGGAATGTGGCTCCCGCAGATGGCGAATCGATGCTGACACTTACATAGGGATTCCCCTGTTGCGCAATGGCTTGGCCTGCTATCAACAAAAGAAAGCAGGTAAAGATCTGGAGAAATAGCGCCCCCTTACCGCGGCTCCTTGCCGTCATCATTGACCTGCTCCCGTGCGGGTAATTTCAAGCGTTTTCCTAAAGACATCACGCTGAATCACTGTCGAGATGCCAAGTGGAGCATCGATGCGTGTAGGGAAGTCGTAGCTGGGCGAATCCCAAGCCTGGAATGCCTCTACGGTGATGGCGCCGCGCGGGTTGGTCACCTGGCGACGAAAGCCAGACAAGTACGCAGTAGACGACGTCAGCAAGCCCAACTCGGAATCCTGTTGAGTGCGAACAACGCGCCCCAGTGCGTCGTAGCTGCTGGTAACACCCGGCAGCGCGTTGCGAACGTCGGTCACGCCCTGCGTCGGGTAGGACGTAAACACCTTGCGCCCAAGCTTGTCATACCGACTTACAACCTGGGTGATCGTCTGCGCGTCGGAGATGTCTTGGCTTTCCTCCAGCACGGGTCGCCAGAACGCATCAAAATGCAGCCGGCGACGTCGATTACCTTCTGTCTCGGTCAGCCTCCAATGCCCAGTGCCGAGTCCATACTCAGCACCTACGCGCTCGAATGTGCGAGACACTGGATGCCATGCAACTGTGTCACCGGCGGGATAGGTCCGGGCCGCCAATCGCCCCATGGCATCGTAACCATACGTAGAGCTGAAGCCATTTTCATCGGTGGTGCTGACAACTCTTCCGAGCGCATCTACCACTGCCGATTCCGTGAAACCATCGGCGTAGCCAATCACCTGGGGAATGCCACGTCGCCAGCCAGATGCGATGGTGATATTTCCATTGCCGTCGGTCACGCTTTCCACTTGACCATCGGCGTGGTAACTCAGCCACATCTGGCGCTCACCAAAAGCATACTGTTCAACTGGCAACGCGGTGCCGGGGGCGAATACCGTCCGCGCCACTTCGGCACCGGTCTCTACATTGCCGCGGCGGGCTATCTGCCCCAGCACCCAACGTGAGAAATCATCGTGATACTGAAGCGTATCGGTACGTTGGTAGCCCAAGCTGCTGCTGGCAATGGTGGTCAAAGGCCTGGCAAGCCCATCGAGCACAGTGGTTTTGCTGGAGAACGTCGCCCCATCGCGGGTGGTCAGCGTCTCGACATTGGGCCGCAGATATTCGGCAGTGTATCCAGCGGTACGCGGCTGCTTCGTGCTGCCGAGTCGTGTGGCGAATTGGCTGCCTGCCAGCGGCCAAAGGTAGCGTTGCTCGGTGGTCTCAAGAATGGATTGCGGGCCACTCCCTGTCTCCACCTTGAGCAGCTGACCTTCGTTGTAGCGATAGCTGTTGCCATATGTGTGGCGTGCCCAACTACCCTCCGGGCCTGAGACCGTCGTGATTGCTGTGCCCGCGCAAGCATCACTCAGACACAGCGGCAACGAGCAATCGCCACTGGTGCACACCGGACCGGTGCCTGGAGCAAAGGAAATGGTGCCACCGTAGCTGTACGCCCATTCCGCCAGATCAACGCCCGGGCCGGAAAGGCGCTTATTGCGCAGCACCACGCCGTGATAGGCCATTGGGTAGCGGGCGACGTCATCGTTGGGGTCATTATTCGGTGTCGAATATCCATTGCAGACCATGGGCACATTGCTCCGCCCACGGAGACTGTAGCCCATCACGAACTCGCCGATTGCACCAGATGGGTGTACGAATCTGCCTGTAGCACCGGGCTCGTTGACCATAAGGCCTGGGTAACCACAGGAACGCAGAATGTCGCCAGACCCTGTGGAGCGCTCGTACTGGAACTCAATGTGGCTCATGGCAAAGGCATCAATAGCCCAGCTACTGCCATCTGGCAGGTCCACACCAACCAAACTGCCGGTAAGCGAAGCAGGATAGACATAGCGATACCGCACAATCTGCGTACCATTGTTGATCTGCTCAACATGGCCGCGCGCGTTATAGGCGAGTGTGATGCTCCTGCCGTCACTGGAGGTTATTGCTTCCAGCCGTACCGGCGCTCCAGCTGCATTGCTGTAGCGGTAAGCGACCCAGTTTCCGAACCTATCCTCCACCTTGGTCGCATACAATTCCACGCGACGGCGCGCAGCGGATATGACTTGAACTGTACTGGGCGATGCAACATCCGGCTCATAGAATGCAGCCTCCCAGTCGAATGTGTAGCGCAGACCATCGGCGGTATGGGCAACGAAAGCTTCACCTCCGCCATTTTGCCGCGCGGGCAGGCAAGAGAACCAAGTGAGCTCCTGCGTAAGCCAAGGATAAGGACCACCACTGGACGGGCGCGGAAGTGCATTCGGCTCGGCAACTAGCATCTCCTGGCTGCCGCGTCCGGGAACAATCATGCGATTGCCTTGCCAATACTCGGAAGCATAGAAACTTCGACCACTGACGGTAACCGTCGGCGGCGCACCCAAACCATTGTTGTTGCAGGCGCTTGCCCATCCTGTGGCTGCCAGGAAGACACCAGAGAGCCGCGGGAGCTCCAGATTCCAATCTGCCATGGGCAAATCGTCAAAACGGTAGTCACTACGATTGCCAATGGACATTGATCGCGAAACCGCAATCGGCAGCCCAGTGCCGGTTATGCTCATGTCGGTTGCCGAGAACCCCAACGCTCCGGTGTACATGTCCAGGCTGTCGCCGAACAAGGTCGCATCTGCTGCCGTTAGATCGTCTGCCGCTGAATGAGCTTGTCGTACTCCTCCCATGGATAGCGCAGCGACTGGGCTTGAACTACAACGGGGCAAAGAAGTGCGATAGCCATCAACACATATACGTACATACCTGCTCACTCCATTGAGGGGCGTTACTTCGACGATTGCATCGTTCTGGACAATTGCGGTGGCCGACCCGCATCGCTCGGATGGGGAAGTTGACTATGACAGGCGTTGCCACCCTGCAAATTTGCTTGGAAACCTGGGGCGCGACCGGCGACATGAAAGCAACGCGCATACCGCCGAAAAGCAGCCATCTCGGACTACAACTTGACCAACCATCGGTGAGCAATCCGCACTGTTTCGGAAAATTTCACTCATCCAATAACGCCGCCTGATCAAAAGGAAAGAAGAATCCAACCGGAGCACTGACTTAGCTTGTTAGTTCTCAAAATCAATATCCATGATGTCTGCATACACTGACTCGTATCCCACATAGGGCAATGGCTGCGCCATCAGAGCGGCTGCCTCCAATGCCCGGCGGCCCGCTGTATCCAGTGCGCAATTCGATGACGCCACACTGATTACCCTTCCGCCTTGAGATTGCTGCAACGTCAAACTACAACTTCCCTTAGGGCCGTCGTACTGCCAGTGTTCTCGTATGGCTACACGCAACGCAGCGAGGTATGCAGCACGCAACCCCTGATCCTCGGCATGGCCGGCAGCTTCCCCACCATGATCCGACGCTGGGCCGGCGGTGTTTGCCACTGCCGCCCCACTTTCTTCGATTACTGCTGCTTCAGATAATGCGGACATATCCGGTATTCCAGAATCTGTCGTCTCTACCACATCCACATGACGCTCTGCTGATACCGGCTCTACGTTCTGAATACTTTCCGATGGTTCCTCGAGAAAAACCGCTGTTTCAGGCTTGACGAAAGGAAGCGCGATATCAAACCGCTGACGGAATTCGCCCGGCGCAAGAAAGTCCGCAGACGTTCCCGAGCCAAGTGAATACCCCAATGCTTCCGACCCCCTCCCGCCCACAACACCACTTGTCAGCCACAGCCACGCAAACGCCAGCATGTGCAACAGAGCAGAAATGCAAATAGCCATGCATCGGTCGCGAAGGTCCCCACTGCCGTTCATCGCCGCGCCCTTGAGCATGAATGGAGTGTAACTTGGTTGTAAGAACAATACTTGCTGCGTCGCCACAGGCTAATGCGGATATTCTGAGCGGGAAAGACTTGGTCAATAGCACGCACATGGATCAGCATCGTTTGTACCAACGCCCGCACTTGTAAGCAGACGATGTAACTGGCTTGCTGCCAACAGCCGTTCTGATGCCGCCAGCACCAGCACCAGCACCAGCGGCTAGCCTACAACCCCAACCGCCGCGCAGCCGCCAACCGATACGCCCGTAGCCTTGCATGCAGCATCGGGTCGCCCGCAAACCCTATCCCCGCCGGTAGCAGCGCCGGGTCGAAGGCCAGTTTGCGCTGGCTTGCCTGGTGCGGGTGCAGCCGCTCCAGCCATATGTGGCCGAGCGCGAAGGCAGGTGCGTCCGGGTCCCAGGCGCGGGTTATGTCGGCGGGGTCCTCGCCTTCGGGAACCGGGGTGAACAGCAGTACGAACACCACGCCGCCCTTGGCCAGTTCGCCGCGCATGCGGCGGTCCAGGTAATCCGAGCCCTCCGGCGCTGCGCGGGCCACGTATGGCCGGGTCGGGTGGACACTGAGCCGACCTATGCGCGCGCGGCCGTCCGGTGCGATCAGCCGGTAGGTGTGCAGCATGTGGTAATCCAACGCGCTGAAACTGCTGCTGGCCGCGGCCGCCCGCAAGGTCTCGAAGCGGGCCGCAGCTGGATTGCCGGCCAGATGCGCCGCCCACAGCGTAGGTGAGCGTTCGCGTTGATTCGCCGCATTCAAGAACGCGAGAAATCCTTCCGGGTCGCTCGCCGGAAAACCTTCCAGCGAATGCCCCACCAGCACCATCGCTGCCTTGTTGCCGATCCGCAGGGCCAGGCCGCGTGGTTCCGCTGCGGGGCTGCGCTGATCGATGTGCGGGTGGCCACCGGAACTGGAGAAACGCGCCAGCACGCGCACGTCCTCGCCGCCAAATACCGCCGCCATGCAGAACTGCGGCGCGGTGGCGGTGGCACGGAAGTGCCCTTCCACCAGCAGCCCGCGCGCATGGTTCACCCTGCCACCGCCAGCAATCTTTGCACCGCTTTGCAAAGCGCCGAGCAGGGCCTGGGACATGTCTGTCGCCATCGCCGTGTCCTCCCGCCATAACGCCGTGGCAGCAAACAGCAGCTCGCGGACGTGCAGTACTGATCAACGCTCGCCCAGGCCGGGGTGCAGCGCGATGTGTTTGTATTCGAGAAAATCTTCCAGGGCTGCCAATCCATTGAGCCGCCCCAATCCGGACTGCTTGAAGCCGCCCTCCTCCGTGCCATCGAACACTCGCGCCCAGTCGTTGATCCAGACCGAGCCGGCATCAAGCGCTTCTGCAACGCGCAATGCGCGGTCGACATCGCGCGTCCACACGCTGGCGGCCAGTCCGTATTCGTTGTCGTTGGCCAACCGCACCGCCTGCGCTTCATCGCTGAAGCGTTGCAGGGTGAGCACCGGGCCGAAGGTTTCCTGCTGGATGATGTCCAGTGCGTTGTCGAATACTTCCAGCAAGGCCGGGCGGAAGAACGCGCCCTTGCGCAGCGGCCCGCTGGTGATCGGCCCGCCGCGCTCCACCACCGCCGCGCCGGCGCCGATGGCGTTTTCCACCACCGCGTCCACCCGCGCGACATTGGCACGATCAATCAACGGCCCCATGTCACTGCCGGGGTCGGCCGCCGGGCCCACCCTGACCGCGCGCAGCCGTGCCGCCATGCCATCGCGCACCGCATCGTAGATGGCGTCGTGCACCAGAAGGCGCGAACCGGTCATGCAGAACTGTCCGCTGAATATCGTCAGCGCCTTTTCGAGCATGGGCAGCGCCTGCTGCAGGTCCGCGTCTTCAAACAGGATCATCGGCGTCTTGCCACCCAGCTCCATGCCGAAGCGTTTCAGATGCCTGGCCCCAGTGCTGCTGATCGCGCGCCCGGTGCGTGTGGAACCGGTAAAACTAACCACCGGCACATCCGGCGAATCCACCAGATAGCTGGAACCTTCTGGTCCGCTTTCAAAAAACAGATTGATCACCCCGCGCGGCAAGGACGGCGCTTCGCCCATGATTCTGGCCATCATGCTGGCGGTCTGCGCTACCTGCGCAGGCAGTTTGATCACCGTGGTGCAGCCGGCCGCCAAAGCCGGCGCCAACGATCGGATGGTAAGCACCACCGGTGAATTCCAAGGCGCAATCACTGCCGCCACGCCCATGGGCTGGCGCAATATCATCGACAACCGCCCGGGCTTGGGCCGCAATGCACGGCCCGTTTCCAGCAGCGCCGTCGCCGCCGAATAGCGGAGTTTGCTGGGCACCATGTCCAGTTCAAACGCGGCCTCGGCCGCTACCTTGCCGTTCTCCAACGACAGGATCTCCAGCAACCGATCGCGGTTGCGTTCAAATGCCTGCGCCATTTCCTCAAGTACCCGCGCGCGCAGTTCGTGATCATGCGCCCACAAGGTTCGCTGGAAGGCCTGCGAGGCGGCGGACACGGCCGCCATCGCCGCCGCACGGCCGTTGTCCGGATAGCTGCCGATCACCTGGTAGGTTGCCGGGTCTATCGACTCCTTGGGCACACCGTCAAAGCGCGGAATGCCGTTGATCCAATTGGCTGCGCGGCGCAATTGGCCGGGGGAGTGAGTTGCCGCGCTCATGGAACCTCCAGGGTGTGGGTCATTGGCGGCGTGCGCGCGAGCGGCGGCAATGCAACCAGAGGCGCATTAACTTGGCCACCACTGCTTCAAACAGCGGGGCAGTGATGTTGACCACGATCGGCACCACGATCATGGTTGATCCCAATGCGCGCAGCGGCAGCGGCCACTGGCTGAAACCGGGGCCATAGGTGCTCAACAGCTTCAGCACCAGCAGCACCGTTGGATACACCGACAGCCATACCATCGCCGTTCGCCTCAGACGGGCATGCAGCAGCTCATGCTTCCTCACCTGTCCGCATCCCGCATCCACTGGCTGATGCGCTCGGCCAACATGATCACGGTCGGATTGGTCGCCACGCAGGGCACATCCGGGAACAGCGATGCATCGGCCACACGCAGGCGATCAATGCCGCGTACCCGTCCCTGGTAATCGGTGACCGCATGCACATCGTTGGCGCCACCCATCGGTGCCGTCGAGCTTGGGTGGTGGTAGATATCCAACGCCATCGGCAGCGCCGCTTCCAGTGCGTCGCGGCTGGTGCAGAAGGCGCCCGGCACCATCTCTTCGGCAATCAGGGCGGCCAAAGGGCCTGTCCGCGCAATGCGGCGGATCAGCTCGATGCCCTCCACCATCAATTGCCTGTCCTGCGCTTCGCTCAGCAGGTTGAGCGCGATCACCGGCGCTGCCGCAGGGTCTCGCGAGCGCAGCGTCACCGTTCCCAGCGAACGCGGCCGTGTCAGCGCCAGGGCAAGCATGAAGATGGCGCCGGTGGGGGAGGTCTCCGGGTCACCGTAATGCACTGCCGACACGTGCAGGTCGCCCACATCCACCGGGGCCTTCGACGATTGCGTCCACAGCATGGCGCCCACCGGCGGCACCGGCAGGCCGAGCCGGTTCGGGCGTGCGGCCCAGGTGGTGTAGAAGAATGGATGCTCCTGCAGGCGTGTGCCGACCGGCAGGTTGGCCACCACCTCCATTCCCAGCGCCTGCACGTCCGCCGCCGGGCCAATGCCCGAGCGCAGCAGGATGGCAGCGGTGCCATAGGCGCCGGCGCACAACACGATGCTGTTCCCGCTGATGCGTTGCCCATCGGCCAGCACCACCGCCACCGCAGCGCCGTTCTCGCACGCTACGCGGTCCACCAGTGCCTGGCTGCGGATGGTCAGATTGGGCCGCTGGCGCACATCCAGGGACAGATAGGTCATGCCGGTATTCAGGCGCTGCCCCATGCGGTTGTTCATCGGGTAAGGGCCAACACCGAACGGCTGGTCGCTGTTGAAATCGGTGACGCTTGCGAAGCCGGCCTGCGTTGCTGAAGCGACGAAGGCGCGCTGCATGTCGGAAACTTCATCGTCCTGCAGGTAGTGAATTGGCCAAGGTCCGCTACGACCGTGGAAAGCACCGTCACCGTGCACGGTGCGTTCGCTGCGCTGGAAAAACGGCAATACATCCTGCGCCGTCCAATGCTCCAGGCCTGCTGCGGTCCAGCGTTCGAAATCGCCCGCCGGTGCGCGCATCGCGACACCGGCGTTGACCGCCGAACAGCCGCCCAGCACCTTGCCACGCGGCAGCGGAATACTCGTGCCGTAACGGGTGGGCTCGGAGGTATAGCCCCAGTCATGCGCCGCGTCACCGCCGATGATGTGCTGCAGGCGTACCGCATCCGGATAAGCCTCCGGCGGGTAGCTCTGCCCCGCCTCTATCAGCAGCACACGTCGGAACGGCTCCTCGCTGAGCCGGCTTGCCATCACTGCGCCGGCAGAGCCACCGCCTACGATCACCACGTCGTACGTCGGCGTTTCCACACCCCGCCATGCAGGCGCACTGTCACCATGCACTTGTGTGCCTGTACCCGCGTATTTTTGCTGGGTAGCCATGCCGAGCCGCTCCTGTATCAGAACCTCCAAACGTCTTGCCCTCGTCATCAATCACATCAGCACAACGGAGCCGTGACAGTCATCGTCGGCCTCTGTCTGCAATGTTGGAATCCACGCAGGCTTCATGACAGTCAGGAAAAAATGTCGTCAGTTCTCTCTTCACTCGAATCATTGAACGGCTTGGTCGCCTTTGCCACAGCCGTACAGGCCGGCAGCTTCTCTGCCGCGGGCAGGCAACTGGGCCTGTCCGCATCGGCTGTAGGCAAGGCGGTCGAACGCCTGGAGCTGCGCTTGAGTACACGCCTGCTCAATCGCACCACACGCTCTTTGGCCCTCACCAGTGAAGGCGAAGTGCTGTATCGCTACGCTGACAAGGTGCTGAAGGATCTGCAGGAAGCGGAGCGCGAGCTGAGCATGCGCCAGCACAGCCCGCGCGGGCGGCTGAGAATCAGCGCCGCGCCGGTGCTCGGCCGCAAGATGTTGCTGCCGCTGATGCGCGACTTCCATGCGCGATATCCCGAGGTAATCGTCAACGTCAACCTGGACGCCGCGCACCTTGATCTGATTGAAGAAGCGTTTGATCTGGGCCTATGGGCAGGCGAACTGGAGGACTCCAGCCTGCAGGCCAGGCTGCTGGGCTCGTATGCTTTGATTACCTGCGCCGCGCCGGCTTACTTCGCCGAGCACGGCATACCGAAATCACCTGACGAACTGGCTGACCACCACTGCCTGTATTACCGCCATCCGGACAACGAACGACTGGAGCCGTGGCGCTACCAGGACAAGCTGATTCCCAAACCCGCCTACCTCAACAAAGCCTTGAACGATGCCGAAGCGCTCGCCAGTGCCGCGTTGGCAGGACTGGGTATCGTGCAGGTACCGGACTATATGGTCCGCAACGAGCTTGCCGATGGCCGCCTGCTGGAGATATTGAAAGCGCATGCACCGGCCACACGCGGCGTCTTTCTGGTGTGGCCACCCTTGTCCGCGCAGATACCCCGGGTGCGCGTCTTCATTGATTTCATCGTTGCCCAGCTGGGGCCCCAGCTGAGCCAAGGTAGCTCAAGCATGCATCAATAAAGCCGGCCTTGTGGGCCGGCTTCGGGGGTTTGCCATTGCGCACTGATGCTCAGTCGACAAGGCGCAGGCGCAGTTCCTTGGGCAGCGCGAACACCATCGACTCCGGCTCGCCGCCGGTTTCGTGCACCTCACCGGCGCCCAGTTCACGCAGCCGTGCAATCACCCCATCCACCAGCACCTGCGGTGCCGAGGCACCTGCGGTGAGGCCGATGTGCTTCTTGCCGACCACCCACTGCGGGTCGATCTCGTGCGCGCCATCAATCAGATACGACTCCACGCCCTCACGGCGTGCAAGCTCGCTGAGCCGGTTGGAATTGGAGCTGTTCGGCGAACCCACCACCAGGACCAGATCGCACTGCGTGGCCAGGTCGCGCACCGCATCCTGGCGGTTCTGCGTGGCGTAGCAGATGTCGTCGTTCTTCGGCCCCTGGATTTTGGGGAAGTGCAGGCGCAGCGCTTCAATCACCGCGCGCGTGTCATCCACCGACAAGGTGGTCTGGGTGGTGTAGGCGAAGTTTTCCGGCTGCGATACCTGCAGCGCCGCCACGTCTTCCACGCTCTCCACCAGATAGATATGGCCCTTGCCCTTCTCCCGGTTCCACTGGCCCATGGTGCCTTCCACTTCCGGGTGACCTTCGTGGCCGATCAGCACCACATCGCGGCCAGCACGGCAGTGGCGCGCCACTTCCAGATGCACCTTGGTCACCAGCGGGCAGGTGGCATCGAACACCTTCAAACCACGGCGATCAGCTTCGATGCGCACCGCCTGCGACACACCGTGCGCACTGAAGATGACGGTATTGCCGTCAGGCACCTCGTCGAGTTCTTCGACGAAGATCGCGCCGCGTGCCTTCAGGTCATCGACCACAAAGCGGTTGTGCACCACCTCATGCCGCACATAGATCGGCGCGCCCAGGGTTTCGATGGCGCGTTTGACGATCTCGATGGCACGGTCGACACCGGCACAGAAACCACGGGGATTGGCGAGCAGTACATCCATCTTCAACGACTCCGACCGCTGACGGTCGCAAATGCGGGAACGGGCGCCGGCATCATCCGGCTTTTTTTTCGGCCTTGCCGTCAAGCAAGCCCATCAAGGCGATACCGATGGCGCCGCCCACGATCGCCGCATCGGCGATGTTGAACGACGGCCAGTAGTGCTTGCCTACATACCATTGAATGAAATCAATGACGTGACCGTGAATCTGGCGGTCAATGACGTTGCCGATGGCACCGCCGATCACCAGCGCGTACGGCAGCGCACTGCGCCAATTGGCACGCGGCGTGCGCGACAGCCAGAACGCCATCAGCCCACTGATCGCAACGGCCAGGAAGGTGAAGAACCACAGCTGCCAGCCACCGGCATCGCTGAGGAAGCTGAATGCCGCGCCGGTGTTGTAGGTACGGTACCAGTTCCAGAAGCCGTCAATCACCGGCACCGGGGTGAATTCAGGCAGGCTGGACAGCACCCAGGCCTTGCTCCACTGGTCCAGGCCAATCACGGCCACGGATACCAGCAGGTAGATCAACGCATTGGGTTTAACCGTTTTTGACTGCATGCAAACACCCATAAAAGTTCACCAACCGAAGAAGCGCGGAGGAGACCGTTGCCGTATCCCGCTCCTCACTCCTCATCACTCACTGCTGGCCCTTAGAACCAGCGGCGGTCTTCGCCGGCACCGTCGATATTGCTGACGCAGCGGCCGCACAGCTCCGGATGCGCTTCCACCGAACCGACATCGGCGCGGTAATGCCAGCAACGCACACACTTGGCCTTGTCGGTCGGCTGCGCGCTGACAAACACCTCGTCGGTGGTTGCCGGGCGCACGCTGACATCGCCACTGATGAACAGGAAGCGCAGTTCCTCGGCCAGCGGCTGCCAGCGCGCGGCCTGCTCTTCATTGGCGGCGACGGTGATCTCCGCTTCCAGCGCGGCACCAATGGCGCCATTGGCACGCATCGGCTCGAGCACCTTGGAGACCTGCTCGCGCAGTGCCAGCAGCTGATCGAAATCAGCGGCGTTGAGCTGTGCGTCGGCCGGCAACGGCGCCAAGCCGTCGTACCAGGTGGTGAACAGCACGTTCTCGGCACGCTTGCCCGGCAGGTAACCCCACAGTTCTTCGGCGGTGAAGGTCAGGATCGGTGCCACCCAGCGCACGAACGCTTCGGCGATATGGAACATCGCGCTCTGCGCCGAACGACGGCCGCGCGAATCTTCCTGCATCGTGTACAGGCGGTCCTTGGTCACGTCCAGGTACAACGAGCCCAGGTCGACGCTGCAGAAGTTCAGCAGCAGCTGCACGATCTCGGCCATGTTGTAGTTGGCATAGGCCGCCTTGATCTTCTCCTGCAGCTCGAACGCGCGATGCACGATCCAGCGGTCCAGGGCGACCATATCGGGCAATGCGACCAGATGCTGCACCGGATCAAAGCCATCCAGGTTGCCGAGCAGGAAACGCGCGGTGTTGCGCAGACGGCGGTAGGCGTCGGCATTGCGCTTGAGGATTTCCTGCGACAGCGACATCTCGTTGCTGTAGTCGGCCGAGGCGATCCACAGGCGCAGGATGTCCGCGCCCAGGGTGCGCATGATTTCCTGCGGCTCGATGCCGTTGCCCAGCGACTTGGACATCTTGCGGCCGTGCTCGTCCACGGTGAAACCATGGGTGAGGCACTGCTTGTACGGCGCATGCTTGTCGATGGCCACGCCGGTCAGCAGCGAGGACTGGAACCAGCCACGGTGCTGGTCGGAACCTTCCAGGTACAGGTCGGCCGGCTTGCCGAAGCCACGTGCCAGCAGCACCGCTTCGTGGGTGACGCCGGAATCGAACCAGACATCGAGGATGTCGGTGACCTTTTCGTATTGTGCGGCTTCATCGCCGAGCAGTTCGGTGGCGTCCAGCGAATACCAGACGTCGATGCCACCCTTCTCCACGCGGTCAGCCACCTGCTGCATCAACTCGACGGTACGCGGATGCGGCTCGCCGGTTTCGCGGTGGGTGAACAGCGCGATCGGCACGCCCCAGGTGCGCTGGCGGCTGATGCACCAGTCCGGGCGGCCGTCGACCATGCTGCTGATGCGTGCCTTGCCCCAGCTCGGGAACCACGCCACGTTGTCGATGGCAGCCATCGCGTCGTTGCGCAGGTTGGCCTTGTCCATCGAGATGAACCACTGCGGCGTTGCACGGAACACCACCGGCGTGCGGTGACGCCAGCAATGCGGGTAGCTGTGCTGGATCTCGAAGAACGCCAGCAGCGCGCCGCTTTCGCGCAGCACCTCGACGATCAGCGGCTGTGCTTTCCACAGGTGCTGACCGGCCAGCTCGACCGTACCCGCCGGCGGCGTCGACGGCAGGTATACGCCACGGCCATCGATCGGGTTGATCTGGCCGGCGTTGTAGTTTTCCATCACCCCGTACTGCTGGCTGACCGCGAAATCTTCCTGGCCGTGGCCGGGCGCGGTGTGCACCGCACCGGTACCGTCGGTATCGGAAACGTGCTCGCCATTGAGCAGCGGCAGGTCGCGGTTGGCATAGAACGGGTGTGCCAGCAGCTGGTTTTCCAGCGCCGAACCCTTGGCATGGCCGTGCACGACCACCTCGGCTACGCCGTAGCGGCCCAGCGAGCGCTCAGCCAAGGCAGACGCCAGCACCAGCCAGCGCGGCTGGCCGTTGTGGGCCGGGCCTTCGACCAGCGCGTATTCGATATCCGCACCCAGCGACACAGCCAGCGAAGCGGGCAGCGTCCACGGCGTGGTGGTCCAGATCGGCACTGCCACTTCCACACCGGCCGGCAGCTCGACACCGAAGCTGGCCGCCAGCGCCTTGGAATCACGCGCGGCATAGGCCACGTCGATGGCCGGCGAGGTCTTGTCCTGGTATTCGATTTCAGCCTCGGCCAAGGCCGAGCCGCAATCGAAGCACCAATGCACCGGCTTGGCGCCACGCACCAGATGCCCGTTGGCGACGATCTTGGCCAGCGCGCGGATTTCATTGGCCTCGAAGTCGAAGCTCAGCGTCTTGTACGGGTTTTCCCAATCGCCGATCACACCCAGGCGCTTGAAATCAGCGCGCTGCAGGTTGATCTGCTCTTCGGCGTACTCACGGCACTTCTGCCGGAACTGCTCGGCATCAAGCTTGACGCCGACCTTGCCCCACTTCTTCTCGACCGCGATTTCGATCGGCAGGCCATGGCAATCCCAGCCCGGCACGTAGGGCGCATCGAAGCCGTCGATGTAGCGCGACTTTACGATGATGTCCTTGAGGATCTTGTTGACCGCGTGACCCAGGTGGATCTGGCCATTGGCGTACGGCGGGCCGTCGTGCAGCACGAACAGCGGGCGGCCCTTCGCGTTCTCACGAAGCTGCGCGTAAATGCCCTGCTCTTCCCAACGTGCCAGGATGCCCGGCTCACGCTTGGGCAGGTCGCCGCGCATCGGGAATTCCGTTGCGGGCAGATGGAGGGTGGCTTTGTAATCCTGGCTCACGCGGTAGCTCGCAATCTGTGTTCGGAAAGGATGCGACGCGCTTGCTCTGCGTCGCGGTGCATCTGCTCGGTCAGCGCCGGCAGATCGTTGAACTTCTCTTCATCCCGCAGCTTGGCAACGAATTCCACTTCGATGTGACGGCCGTACAGGTCGCCGTTGAAGTCGAACAGGTGTGCCTCCAGCAACGGCTCCACGCCTTCAACCGTGGGCCGCGTGCCGAAGCTCGACACCGACGGCCACGGCTGCTCGAAAACACCGTGTACCCAGGTAGCGTAGATACCAGAAAGTGCGGGTGTTTTCGGGAAACGCAAGTTGGCGGTAGGGAAGCCCAAGGTGCGGCCGAGCTGCCGCCCGCGCACTACCCGGCCGCCAATCGAATACGGGCGGCCCAGCAACTCGCCGGCATGGGCGAACTCGCCGGCCACGATCAGCTCGCGGATACGGGTGCTGGAAATGCGCTCGCCGTTCAGGTGAACCGGCTCGATCTCACCGGCGACAAAACCCAGCTCGGCGCCCATCGCCTGCAGCAAGGCGATATCGCCGCCACGGCGGTTGCCGAAATGGAACTTGGGGCCAATCCAGACTTCGCGCCCACCGAGCCGGCGCACCAGCATGTCGCGCACGAAATCCTCGGCGGTGGTCGCCGCCATCTTGGCGTCAAAGCGCAGCAGGCCGACGCTGTCGACCCCCAACTCACGCAGCGTGGCGACCTTGTCACGGGCCAGCATCAGCCGTGGCGGCGGGCTGTCCTTGGCGAAGAACTCGCGCGGCAGCGGCTCAAAGCCCAAGGCAACGGCCGGCACACCCAAGGCGCGGGCACGGGCAACCGCGTGGCGCACCAGCGCCCGATGGCCCAGGTGCAGGCCATCGAAGGCACCAATGCAGACCACGCTTCCCTGCGGGAACAACACCCCGCCTTCGACGTCTCTAAAAAGCCTGCTCATTCCATCCGGATCCGGCCCATAGGGGCCGGTTCTGTCGTGTGTAGCCCTGAAGTATAACGGGGCCGGCCACGCTGTCGGCTTACTGGCCGCGCAGTTCACGCGGCCGATAGCCCATCAGCAGCAGGCCAGCGGCATAGACCGCACCGCCAGTGCCGACCAGCACCGCCAAGCGCCAGCCACGCTCCCACCAGGCCCAGGCGGTCCAATCGGACCAGAACAGCCGCAGCGCCACCACGGCCACCAGCATCAGCACGCTGGCCACCGCCAACTGCAGCAGGAACCGTCCCCAGCCGGGCTGAAGCTGATACACCCGCGCCCTGCGCAGATACCACCACAGCTGCAGGGCATTGGCCCAACCGGCCACCGCAATGGCCAGAGCCAGCAGCGCATGCGCCCCTTCCACCTTCTTCAGCGCCTCCAGCCACTGCCCATCGGCCGCGACAAGCGCTGCCTGGCCCATGGGACTGAAGGAGAACATCGCGACGAACAGCAGCACCGTGCAGACGATGTTGATGATGATCGAAGCCACCGCCGCCTTCACTGGCGTGCGGGTGTCCTGCCGCGAATAGAAGGCCGGCGCCAGCACCTTGACCAGCAGGAACGCAGGCACCGCCAGCGACTGCGCCATCAGGCTCAGACTGCTCATACGCATGTCCTGCTCGGAGAACCGACCGTACTGGAACAGGGTTGCCAGCAGCGGCTGCGCGCACAGCACCAGCCCTATACAGGCCGGCACACCAATCAGCAGGCACAGCCGGAAACCCCAGTCCAGCCCCTTGGAATACCCTTCAGGATCGGAGCTGGCATGGCGACTGGACAGATGCGGCAGGATGACCGTGCCGATGGCCACGCCGAACATGCCCAGCGGGAACTCCAGCAAACGATCGCTGTAATACAGCCAGGTAACGCTGCCGCCCATCAACATCGAGGCCGCCAGCGTATTGAACAACAGGTTGACCTGGGCCACCGACGATCCGAACAGGGTCGGCACCATCAGCTTCATGATCTTGCGCACGCCGGCATGGGCAAGATCGAACCTGGGCCGTGGCAACAGCCCCAGTTTCGCCAGCGAAGGCAACTGGAACGCGAGTTGCAGGATGCCCGCCACGAACACACCCCAGGCCAGGGCCAGCACCGGCTCATAGCCCCAGGCCTTCATGTGCGGCACCAGACAAAGTGCCGCTGCGATCATCGAAATATTCAGCAGGATCGGTGAAAGCGCGGGTACGGCGAACTTCTGGTAACTGTTGAGCACCCCGCCCACCAGCGACGCCAGCGAGATGAACAGCGCGTAAGGAAAGGTGATCTGCAGCATCAAGGTGGCTAGTTCGGCCTGCTCGCTGCCCGGCGCGAAGCCTGGAGCGAATACCCGCATCAGCCAGGGCGCCAGCAGGATGGCCGCAGCCGTCATCACCAGCAGGGAGGCCGTCAGCACCCCGGCAACCCGGTCTACCAGCGTCTTGACCGCCGCTTGGTCGCCGTTGGCCTTGTATTCGGCCAATACCGGCACGAACGCCATCGAGAACGAGCCCTCAGCGGAAAGGCGGCGCATGAAGTTGGGAATCCTGAACGCGACGACGAAGGCGTCCATGGCCGCACTGGCACCAAACACATGCGCGTAAACTTGGTCGCGGACCAGTCCGCTGATGCGCGACAGGAACGTCATGGAACTGAATACAGCAGTGGATTTGAGCAAACGGCCGCTCATGCAACTCCCTCTTGACAACTTGACTTGACGTTCTTTCAGCCAGCCATCATACTTGCATGCTTGCTGTTCCCACCACATCGATTTTCAGGAAACCACCACTGTGGCCAATATCAAGTCCGCCAAGAAGCGCGCCAAGCAGACCGTTGTGCGCAACGCGCGCAACACGGCTCAGCGTTCGATGCTGCGCACCGCCGTCAAGAAGGTGATCAAGGCTCTGGATGCCAACGACGCCGCTGGCGCCGAGGCAGCCTTTGCCGTCGCCCAGCCTATCCTCGACCGTTTCAGCGCCCGTGGCCTGATTCACAAGAACAAGGCTGCGCGTCACAAGAGCCGTTTGACTGCACGCATCAAAGCCATCAAGGCTGCCTGATCCGCGCAACAACCTGGAGTCGCAAGACTCCCGGCATGAAAAACCCGGCCTTGTGTCGGGTTTTTTGTTGGGCGGAATTCGGGTGTACGAACCCCCTCCTCCGCTTACAACATGACAATTGAACGTCGCGACCCGACTGCACGCAGGACGAAGCTCTGGGCGGCGACGCCTTGCACCAAGCCGCCCCTGAACACTGCTGCCCGGTGCGCGCAAGATGAAGGCTTGGATAGCGCCTGAGACGCGCGCCACTGACTCTCCATGAAGCCAGTTTGGGCGTCAACGCTACAGCGTTAAGCCTGGGCGCGGGGCATCAGCCTCGGGCTTCGAGCCTTGGCTGGGCTTTAGCTTTTAGCTTTTAGCTTTTAGCTTTTGGCTTTTGGCTTTTGGCTTTTGGCTTTTCGCTTTTCGCTTTTCGCTTTTCGCTTTTCGCTTTTCGTTTTTCGTTTTTCGCTTTTCGTTTTTCGCTTTTCGCTTTTCGCTTTGGGCTTTGGGCTTTGAGCCTTGCTTGGGCTTGGGCTGCGGCTTCGAGCTTGGCTTTGGCTTTGGCTTTGGCTTTGGCTTGGGCTGCGGCTTCGAGCTTGGCTTTTGGCCTTGGCTTTGCTCTGGCCTTGAACCGATACCGAGGAAACGAAGCACCTCCCTTCTCCCGCCTGCGGGAGAAGGTGCCCGAAGGGCGGATGAGGGGGCTTTGGCTTTTCAAGCAAAAGCTTGCCCTCACCCCAACCCCTCTCCCGCAAGCGGGAGTGGGGCTTCAAGCCAACGCCAAGGCTAAAAGCCAAAGCCGGGGCTA
>NZ_JBRRBO010000050.1:0-32709 GCF_056756175.1 Stenotrophomonas sp. STEN240
CTCCTACACACAAATGCACGCCCGGTGTTGTTGCAGGTGAAGCGCTTTGCAGCGATTGTAGGAGCGGCGTAAGCCGCGAAGCCGATAGATCCGCAGATCGCAGTCTTGCACGGCCTCGCACATCGCCAGCTTCGCGGTTTACACCGCTCCCACAAGCAAATGCATTGTCGGCGTTGCCGGAGGTGAACTGCTTTGAAGCGATTGTGGGAGCGGCGTAAGCCGCGAAGCCACTGCAGCATCAGATTGCAGTTCTGTCCGGCACCGACCTGCTGCCAGCCTCGCGGCTTATGCCGCTCCTACACACAAACGCATGCCCGGTGTTGCCGCAGGTGAATCGATTTGCTGCGGTTGTAGGAGCGGCATAAGCCACGAAGCTATTGCGCTGCCCGACGTAACGCTTGCATGGCCTCTGCCGAGCATGGCTCGGCACTACGGCCGACCGTCCTGCTACGCCTCCGGCAACACTTTGCCGGGATTTAGAATGCCGTCCGGGTCCAGTGCCTGCTTGATCGCGCGCATCGTCGCCAAGGTTCCAGTCGAAAACGCCTGCGTCATGAAATCGCGCTTGGCCAGGCCAATGCCGTGTTCGCCGGACAAGGTGCCGCCCAGTTGCAGGGCCAGTGCAAATACCTTCGGCAGCGCTGCATGTGCGCGCGCGTTCTCGTCGGCATCGTCGGGGTGGTACAGAATATTGACGTGCAGGTTGCCGTTGCCGGCATGGCCAAAGGTGACGATCGGCAGCTGTGCCTGCGCCGACAGCTGCTGCACGCCCTCAACCAGTGCTGGAATCTGCGATACCGGTACCACCACGTCTTCGTTGATCTTGCCCGGCGCGATGGTTTTCAACGCCGGCGACAAGGCACGCCGTGCCGCCCACAGCTTGTCGCGCGCGCTGCCATCGGTGGCCACGTCCAGCGCCAACATGCCATCGCCTTCGGCAGCTTCGGCCAGCGCATTGAGCAGATAGGGCAGGGTGTCGTCGTCGCCATCAGCGTCGATCAACAACATCGCGCCGGCCTCGGGCACCTGCGCGCCGTTGTGACGCAGCAGCTGCAGGCTGCGCGCGTCCATGAATTCCAAGGTGGTGGGTGTTACCGGCTGCGCCATCACCCGTGATACCGCTGCCGCTGCCGCTTCGGCATCGCGGTACAGCACGCGCAGGCCGGCCTGGCTGCGCGGGCGCGGCGTCAGTTTGAGCGTGGCTTCGACGATCAGCGCCAGCGTGCCTTCACTGCCGACCAGCAGATGGGTGAGGTCGTAGCCGGTGGAATCCTTGGTGTAGGGGCCGCCGCATTGAATCAGTTCACCAGTGCCGGTGACCGCCACCAGCCCAAGCACGTTGTCGCGGCTGGTGCCGTACTTCACCGCGCGCGGCCCGCCAGCATTGCAGGCCAGATTGCCGCCGATGCTGCAGATGTCCGCGCTGGACGGATCCGGCGGCCAGAACAACCCATGCGGCATCAATGCCTGCTGCAGGTCGCCGTTGAGCACGCCGGGTTCGACCACCGCACAGCGATCCCCGGGCCGGATGGCGACGATGCGGTTCATATGTGCGAACGACAGCACGATGCCGCCAGCGGTGGGCACGGCGGCGCCGGTGGTGCCGGTGCCGGTGCCACGGCCGACCAGCGGCACGCCGTGCTGGCGGCAGGCGCGGACGATGGCCTGCACCTGTTCGCGGGTGCGTGGCATCGCCACCCCCTGCGGCAGCGCATGTCGCCAGGAGTTGTCCTGGGCGTGCGCCTGCAGGCTGTGGGGATCGGTGCGCCAGTCATCGCCCAGCAGCTGTGACAGGGTGTGTGCAAACGCAGCAGGCAGTGAGTTCATGGCGGTGTCGATGATGCGGGGGTGCGGTGCTGGATCAGGCGCCAGCCGGTGACGCCGATCAGCAGCGGGAGCCACACCCAGCGCAGTTCCGAAAGAACGGTCTGCAGGCCGCGTGCGCTGAAGAAACTATTGGCGAACGGTGAGACGCGGATGGGCCGCCACGGCGCGAACAGGCGCTGGTCGCTCCACGGCCACCACAGCGCGACGCCGAGGCCGCCGGAAGTCAGCGCATCCAGCAAGGGATGCGACACGGCGCAGATGAACACGAAGGCCGCTGCCTGGATGCGGCTTGCCTGCAAGGCCCTGGCAAAGGGAAGGGCCAAGGCCGCCAGCAACATGGCGAACAGCAATGAGTGGCTGGCGCCGCGATGGCCAAAGTCATCGGCATAGGGAATATGCAGGGCGAAGGCCAATACATCGGCATCGGGCAGCATCGCCGCGACAACGCCTGCACCAAGCAGGCGCGTGGAAATACGTCCGCGCTCGCTGGCGCACCACAGTGCAAGTGGAATGGCGGCGTGGGTGAATATGCTTGGCATCAGCAGTCGTCGGCGCGGAACGCGTCGCGTATCCAGTTCAGGCGTGGCGGTTCGCCGCTGGCTTCGACCACATCGAAGCGGCAGGGGCTGTTGGCCAGCGCGGGGTGTTGGCTCAAATACAGCTGGGCCGCACGGACCAGCTTGCGGCGCTTGCCCAGATCAACCGACGCCGCGCCGCCGCCAAAAAGTGCCGAGCGGCGATAGCGCACTTCGACAAACACTAGGCTGGCGGCGATGGGGTCGTGCATCACCAGGTCCAGCTCGCCGCCGCGAAAGCGCACATTGCCGGCGCGCCAACGCAGGCCGGCTTGCTCAAGCAGCACGCGGGCAGCGGCTTCCACCGCTGCGCCGCGTTGGTGCTGCTCAGCGACCATCACCAATGGCAACCGGGCGGCCGGCACTGAAGGTGGACCATGCCGGTGTACGCAGCACATTGCCGAAGCCGTCCAGATGCAGCGTGCCGGTAGCGCCGCTGAGGCCGCCACCGGTGCTGGTGGCCAGCTTCTCCATGTAGGCCGTGATCTTCCAGGCGTCGTAGCCGAAGGCGAACAGGCGCCCGGCGCCGCCGCGTGCGGTGGGCAGGGTGGTGGCGACCGCGGCAGCGGCCGGCAAGCCGGCAACACCACGGCTGCTCCAGGCATCGGTCGGGAAGGCGATACCATCGAGCGCGGCATCTTCTTCGGCCTTGCCAGTCCCTGCGGTCAGCTGCGAGGTGCCGACGCGGCTGACTGCGCTCAGGCCAGCGAGAGCGAGCTGCGGCGCCAGAGCACGCGCCTGGTTGCCTTTGACGGCGAGCAGGATGGCATCGACGCTGCCGGCCTGGCGCAGCTGTGCGGTGATGTCGGCAGGGGCTTCGCTGACACTGATGGTGGCCGCGACCTTGCCGCCGCGCTCGCTGAAGCGTTCCTTGAAGGCGTTGCTGGAGCGCCGGCCGGCATCGTCATTGCTGGCGATCACCAGCACATTGCGGCGTTCGCGGCTGAGCAGGTATTCAGCGGCCATCAGGCCATCGTCTTCCGGTGCCAGCGAGAAAGCGGCATTGCCCGGCGGCGGTGCATCCTTGCCGCGGTTCAAGGCCAGCAGGGGCACCGGCAGCTCGCTGCGGTGGAACAGGGCATCCACTTCATCGCGACCCAGCGGGCCGACGATGAAATCCACGCCGCTGGCGACGGCCTTGTCATAGGCCGCACCGGCGCCACTGGCATTGCCCTTGGTATCGATGAAGTCGATAGATGGGCGGCGGCGGCTTTCACCGTAGTAACCGGCCAGCAGGCCGTCACGGACCGAGGCGCCTGCGGCGGCAAGATTGCCGCTGAGCGGCAGCAGTACTGCCATCTTCACGGGCGGGCGGTAGCCATCGGCATCGGCGGCCGGGCGCTTGCTGGTGTCCAGCTGCGCGGCGGTATCGCGGTCGAACGGGCGCGGCAGCGGCAGGCCGCGGCCGATCATGGCGCGCCCGGCATGGTTGTAAAGCGGATCGCCAACCGGCAGGGCGGCGGCGCGGCTGCTGAGGGTGGCATCATTCAAGCCGGCCAGCAGGCGGGTGATGGCGCGCTGGTTGTCATTGCGCTCGCTGCCGCTGAGCAGGGTGCCGGCGCGGGCGCGTTCGGCTGCGGCGCTGAAGGCATCGCCGGTGGTTTCCAGCGCCTGTGCGCGGGCCAGGTACCAGCGCGCCTGCAGCGGCGCCGGCAGCGTGCCCGGGTTTTCGGTCAGCACCTGCAATACGTTGGCCGGCTGCTTGTCGCTGAGTGCCAGCTCTGCCTGCAGCAGGTTGAAGCGCAAGCGGGTGGCGCCGGACAGCTGGCGCGGCTGTACCTGTGCCATCAGCATGCGCGCACGGGCGCTGTCACCGGCTTCGTGCCAGGCAAAGGCGGCATCGGCCAGCAACAGGCTTTTGCCGGCACCGCGGACCAGCGCGGCCTGGGCTTCCAGTTGCTGCGCGGCTTCGCGCGGTTTGCCCTGCTCAAGCAGGGTGATGGCCGCCTGCTGGGCGGGTGAGCTGGTCGGAGCAACGCTGGTGGTGGCGCAGCCGACGAACAGCAGCATCGACAATGACAGGGCGGAAATCCGTGCGACTGGCTTGTTCATTTAAGGTCCGTTCGACAGGGCGCGGCAGTGCCGGGCGGGGGAAACGGTAGGATTCTACCCTTGGCCCACGGAAATACCGATGATGAGTACTGCTGCTGCCACCTTGTATGTCGTTGCCACGCCGATCGGCAACCTTGGCGATCTGAGCCCGCGGGCACAGGAGGTGCTGCGTTCGGTGGCTGCCATCTGCGCCGAGGACACCCGTCATACCGGTCAGTTGCTGTCGCATTTCGGCATCAGTAAACCGCTGGTCGCCCTGCACGACCATAACGAAGAAGCCATGGCTGAGCGGGTGGTGGCGCGCCTGCTGGGCGGTGAGTCGCTGGCGGTGGTCAGCGATGCCGGTACGCCACTTGTCAGTGATCCGGGGTTTCGTCTGGTGCGTGCCGCGCGTGCGGCGGGGGTGAAAGTCAGCCCAATCCCAGGCGCCTGCGCGGCAATTGCCGCCTTGAGCGTGGCCGGTTTGCCCAGTGATCGCTTCGTGTTCGAAGGCTTCCTGCCGGCCAAGGGCGCGGCCCGGCGCGAGCGCCTGAACAAGTTGGCGGCCGAAACCGGCACCCTGGTGTTCTACGAATCCTCGCACCGCATTGCCGAGTCGCTGGCCGACATGGCGGGCGCTTTTGGCGGCGACCGGCCGGCGGTGGTGGCGCGGGAACTGACCAAACTGTTCGAGACCGTGCTTGATGGCAACCTGGACCAGCTGCTGGCCAAGGTGCTGGCCGATGACAACCAGCGCAAGGGCGAGTTCGTGGTGATGGTGCAGGGCGCGGGCGACGACGAAGAAGCGAAGATTGCCGAGGGGCGGCGGTTGTACGCCAAATTGAACGAGCACCTGCCGCCTTCCACCGCTGCCAAACTGGCGGCTGAACTGAGCGGTGCGCCGCGCAAGGCTTTGTATGGACAGGGCAGCAACGACTGAGGCGATGTGGGCGGCGGCCGACGCCGCCAGCCTGCGCGCGCAGCTGGACCTGCGCGAGCAACCGCTGGCCGGTGGCTCCGGTGCCGAGATCAAGACCCAGCGCGAGCGCTGGATGATGGTGCGCTGGTTGACCGTCTGGGCCTCGCAGCTGGATTACCCGGTGCGGGTGAGCAAGCGCGAGAGCCCGGATTTCATGGTCGACACGGGCAGCGGGCGGATCGGACTGGAATGCATGGAAGTGGTGCCGGAGGCCTTCAAGCAGTTGCAGGCCAAGTTGAACGGGATCAATTCCGGCTGGGTGCGGCCGGTGCCGGACCCGCGTGGCGGAGAAACGCGCAATGAGTGGGACAGCCCGTTGCTGCGGCAATTGCTGGCGGACACCTACGAAGGCAGCCCTTGGGCCGGTGACGAGCCGGAACGGCTGTGGGTGGAAGTGATGCGCTGGGCGGTGGAGAAAAAACGCCAGGTGCTGCACAAGCCGGCCTTTGCCCGCCAGCCGCGCAATGTGTTGTTGCTGTACGACAACTGGCCGTTGCCGGCGGTGGCCTTCGTCGAGGACGCGGATCCAGCCGTATTGCGGAGTTGGGCGGTGGCGGCGCTGGAGGAGTTGTCGCGGCAATTGCGCGACAGCGATGCGCATGCGGACTTCCAGCAGATCGACATCCTGCACGACGGCTGGCTGCTCTCGTTCACCACTGCAGGAGTGCAGCCCTTGCGTTACCGGATGCCTGCGGCTGAATGAAATGTTCGGCCAGTGGCGGGCTGGACGTGCGACAATACGCGCGGCGGAGTCGGCCAGACAGTCGCGTCATTCCTTCGGGAATGCCGAGGAAAGTCCGGGCTCCACAGGGCAAGGTGCCAGGTAACGCCTGGGCGGCGCAAGCCGACGGAAAGTGCAACAGGAAGATACCGCCGAACGGCCTTCGGGCGCGTGGTAAGGGTGAAATGGTGCGGTAAGAGCGCACCGCGAGTCTGGCAACAGACCGGCACGGCAAACCCCACCTGGAGCAAGACCAAATAGGGACCTAATGGCGTGGCCCGCGTCGGGTCCGGGTAGGTTGCTTGAGCGTTACGGTGACGTAGCGCCTAGAGGAATGACTGTCCACGACAAAACCCGGCTTATCGGCCGGCTCCGCCGCTTTTTCTGCCCGTCGGGCAGAAAAAGCCCCAAAGTTTTGCGGAGCAAAACTTTGGGCCCCAGGCCTCTGTCCTCCAATTCCCCGCGCCTGTCGGCGCGCCCCCTTTACTAAAGGGGGCTGTTGCTCTTCGGATTTTTTGCTTGGCTCGCTGCGCATCGTGGCTGGGAGAAGTGCGGCTATGGCTTTTGCTGCGCCTGGCCCTGGCTTTGGCTTTGGCTGTGGCTGTGGCTTTGGCTTTGGCTTTGGCTGTGGCTGTGGCTTTGGCTGTGGCTGTGGCTTTGGCTTTGGCTTTGGCTTTGGCTGTGGCTGTGGCTGTGGCTTTGGCTTTGGCTTTGGCTTTGGCTGTGGCTTTGGCTTTGGCTGTGGCTTTGGCTTTGGCTTTGGCTTTGGCTGTGGCTGTGGCTTGGGCTTTGGTTGTGGCTCCAGCCTTGCTGTTCTCTTTCCCTTCTCCCGCTTGCGGGGGAAGGTGCCCGGAGGGCGGATGGGGGGAGCTTTTGATCTTGCTTTGGCTGTGGGCTAAAGCCAAAGCCAAAGCAAGATCAAACTCACCCCTCCCCAACCCTCTTCGGCCAAAGGGAGGGGGTTAGGAGCCCAAGCCTTCTTTTCCAATCTCCACACGCGTCTCCCCCAGGTACACGCCATCCGGCCCGAAACGGCGCTCGTGGATGAATCCCCCTCCATCCGTGCCGATCGCCACGATGGTGCTGGCGCGGGTGCCGTAGTCGGTTCCGCGTATGAACGCGCTCGACAAGCGTCGTTCCAACGCCAGCGGAACACCGGTAGCAGGTAGTTGTGCGTCCGCGGCCTGCTGCTCATCGGCCAGCGCAGCCCAAAGCGGTTCCAGGCCGTCATTCCCTGTGGCCAGCCAATTCTCAAGCACGCCCATCAAGCGGCGGGTCTTGGGCCAGGGTGCGTCCAGGGCGCCGTTGGACATGCCATGCACGCCCGGCGTCAGGTCGCGTCTGGCCTGTGGATGGTTGCTGAGGTAGCTGCAGTTTTCCGCGTCCGCCACCAATAGATTGAACGGTGCAAACGCCGGAGCCTTGCTGACCAAGTGGTCGGCATAGTCCGTGGCGGACTGTCGGCCAGCCAGGTAGCCGGCGATCAGTTCGCCGCGCGAGGGTCCGCCTGCTGCCGCCGTTGGATCGCGCACGTTGGTTACCACGGCGGCCTGTCCGTGCAGGTTCACTCCCATCCAGCTGCCGCCCGAGCGCAGGTCGCGGCCGGCGATCAACTGCTCCTGTGGCGCAGGCCAGTGCCCGAGGGCTGCGGTGGGGCGGGCGTGGAATTCGTCACGGTTGCCCGCCATGAGCAGGCGCCAATGCGGGTGGGCTTTCCAGGCGATGGCGACCAGACACATGCAGCAAGTGTGCCGTTTTGCGCGGCCGCCAGCTATCAGTGCCTGAATGGCGGCTGGGTTGGGGGCCCGTTTTCACGCCGCCTCTACACCACTGAATTTCATACGAATCTCAAAATTTGAGACGAAACAGTAACTTGTGGATAAACCTTGAACAACTCTCTAAACATTGGCGCAAACCATTGATGCGACAGGCGATTTTGTGCGCTGAAAGTTGTTGACAACCCTAAGCTCGCTGCTAAGGTGGGCATCAGAGGGAAAACCGGGTTTTTTGTGGTTTTTCGTGGTTCAATGACTTCCCAAGCAAAACGGACGAAGGGTGCCATAGGCGTGTTCCAGGGTGAGACTGCCATCACGGTTGATGACAAGGGACGCATGGCGGTGCCAACCGCCTACCGCGACCTTGTTGCGCGTGCGAGTGGCAACCGCCTGGTGCTGACCTACAACCCCTTCGAAGCCGGTTGCCTGTGGTTGTATTCAGAGCAGGAGTGGGAGCGGGTGCGGGACGACGTAATGGCAAAGCCCAATACCCAGCGCGTAGTGCGCACCCTGCAGCAGAAGCTTGTCGGCTCGGCCGCCCATCTGGAACTGGATGGCAATGGCCGTATCAGCCTGCCGTCCAGTCACCGCAGTGCGGTGGGCATCGAGAAGAAAGCAGTGCTGATGGGCATGGGTGAAAAGTTTGAATTGTGGAGCGAGCAAGCGCATCGCGCACTGATCCAGCAGACGTTGTCTGACGAGGATCTGGGCGATGGGCTTCTCGATCTGAAGTTGTGAGCCGGGGTGCCCGGGTGCGCGGTGAAGCGCAGGCCGGTCACCCAACGGTGTCGCAGCCGCCGGCGGCTCACCTGCCGGTGCTGTACGCCCAGGTCCTTGACGGCCTGAGGGTGATCGAAAACGGTACTTATCTGGATGGCACGTTCGGTCGTGGCGGTCACGCTGGCGGCGTGCTGCGCCAGCTTGGCCCGGACGGGCGCTTGCTGGTGATGGACAAGGACCCCGAAGCCATTGCCGTGGCCGAGCGCGACTTCGCGCCGGACGGCCGTGTCGCCATCTATCGCGGCAGCTTTGCCGATCTGCTGGATTGGAGCGAAACCGCTGACGGTCTGGACGGTGTTCTGTTCGACCTGGGCGTGTCTTCGCCCCAGCTCGACGTGGCCGAGCGTGGTTTCAGCTTCGGCAAGGACGGCCCGCTGGACATGCGCATGGACCCGGACTCGGGCGAGAGCGCTGCACAGTGGTTGAACCGCGCCGAAGATCGCGAGATCGCCGATGTGCTGTTCACCTATGGCGATGAACGCCAGAGCCGCCGCATTGCCCGTGCCATCGTTGCCCGTCGCGACAAGCAGCCGTTCACGCGTACCGCTGAACTGGCCGAGCTGATTGCTTCGGTGATGCCGCGTGGCAAGGACAAGATCCATCCGGCCACACGCAGCTTCCAGGCCATCCGCATCCACATCAACCGCGAACTGGCCGACCTTGAAGCCGGCCTGGATGCGGCGATGGCGCGGCTCAAGCCCGGTGGCCGGCTGGCGGTGATCAGCTTCCATTCGCTGGAAGACCGCATCGTCAAGCAGTTCATGAACCGCCATGCCAAGGCGCCGCCGACCAATCGTCGGCTGCCGGAACTGCAGGCCTTCGTGCCGACGCTGGATCTGATTGGCGGTGCCATCAAGGCCGATGACGACGAGCTGGCGATGAACCCGCGTTCGCGCAGTGCGGTGCTGCGGGTGGCACAGAAGCGCGAGGTGGCTGGATGAGCCGCCTGCTGTTGATCGTCCTGCTGGCGTGCACGATTGCCTCGGCCATCGGCGTGGTGTTCATGCGCCACCGCCATCGCCAGCTGTTTGTCGAGCTGTCCAAGCTTGAGCATGCACGCGACGAGATCAACATCGAGTTTGGCCGCCTGCAGCTTGAGCAGGCGACCCTGGCCCAGGCCACGCGCGTGGACCAGGAAGCGCGTGGCCGGTTGGGCATGAAGTTCCCCGAAGCCACTGACATCGTGGTGATCCGGCCATGACCAAGCCCGGCCGCAACCGTACCCGTACGCAGTTCAATCTGCGCAACCGCATGCTGATGGTCGGCGTGGGGCTGGGTCTGTGTGCGGTCACGCTGGTCGGCCGTGCGGCCTATGTGCAGTTGATCAACAACGATTTCTACCAGCGCGAAGGCGAGGCCCGCTTCCTGCGCGATGTGCCGATCCCGACCTCGCGCGGCATGATCACCGACCGCAATGGCGAGCCGGTGGCGGTGTCCACGCCGGTGGCTTCGATCTGGGTCAACCCGCAGGAACTGCTGCGTACGCCGGAGCGTATCCCGGAGCTGGCGCGCGCGCTGTCGCTGCCGGTGGATGAGCTGACCACCAAGCTGACCCAGAAGGCCGACAAGGAATTCATGTACCTGCGCCGCCGGATCAATCCGGATGTGGCCGAGCAGGTGGTGGCGATGAAGATCCCCGGCGTGTTCGCGCAGCGCGAGTTCCGTCGCTATTACCCGCAGGGTGAGGCGATGGCGCATGTGCTGGGCTTCACCAATATCGATGATCTCGGCCAGGAAGGGCTGGAGCTGGCCTTCGACGAATGGCTGCGCGGCAAGCCCGGCGCCAAGAAGGTCATCCGCGACCGCAAGGGCGCCATCGTCGAGAGCATCGACCTGGTGCGTCCTGCCGAGCCGGGCAAGGACCTGACCCTGAGCATTGACCGCCGCATCCAGTTCCTGGCGATGCGCGAGCTGCGCAATGCGGTCACCACCAACAAGGCCGCCGGCGGTTCCATCGTGATCATGGATGTGGCCACCGGCGAAGTGATGGCCATGGCCAACCTGCCGACCTACAACCCGAATTCGGTCAGCGGCGCCACCCCGGACACCCGCCGCAACCGTGCGGTCACCGATCTGGTCGAGCCCGGCTCGACGATGAAGCCGCTGACCATTGCCACGGCGCTGCAGAACCATGTGGTCACTCCCGATACGGTCATCGACACCAACCCGGGTTACATGTCGCTGGGCCGCTACACCATCCGCGACGTGCCGCGTAACAACGGCGTGCTCAATGTCACTGGCGTGATCACCCGCAGTTCGAACATCGGCGCGGCCAAGATCGTGGCGCGCATTCCGGACCAGACTTTCTACGACTCGGTGCGTGGCTTTGGCTATGGCGTGGCCCCGCACAGCGGCTTCCCAGGCGAATCCGCCGGCGTGGTCGCGCGGCCGGGCAGCCCGAGCTGGTACGGCACCACCAAGACCACCATGTCCTATGGCTACGGCCTGTCGGTTACGCCGCTGCAGATCGCGCAGGCGTACTCGGCGCTGGGCAATGGCGGCCAGGTCATCCAGCCTACTTTCATCAAGGGCCAGCGCAATGAAGCGCGTCAGGTCGTTGATCCGGAAGTTGCGCGCGAAGTGGTGCGGATGATGGAAACCGTGGTCACCAACGGCGGCGCCAAACAGGCGGCGATCCTGGGTTACCACGTCGCCGGCAAGACCGGCACCGCGCGCAAGAACGGCCCCAACGGCTACGAGCGCGGCCATTACAACTTGCTGTTCGCTGGCCTGGTGCCGGCGACCAATCCGCGCTTTGCCGCGGTGATCGTGGTCAACGATCCGCAGGGTTCGCTGCAGTACGGCGGTCTGGTGTCCGCGCCGGTGTTCCATCACGTGATGGAAGGCACGCTGCGTTTGATGGACGTGCCGCCGGACGACATCCAGTCCTGGCTGGCGGCGCAGGCCGCAGGCAAGGTGGGTGGCAAGCCGGGCAGCAACCTGGCGCCGTTGCCGATTCCGCAGGACCCGGACGAGGCGCCCAATGCCGCGGCCGAATTTGATGCCGCACTGCCGACGGCCGTCGCTCCGACGCCTGCCGCCACGGAGGTGCGCCAGTGAGCCACACAATGAAGTTGTCACAGCTGCTGCCGGATCTGGCCCTGTCACAGGACCCGCAGATCGGTGGCCTGGTATTGGATTCACGGCATGTCCGCGCCGGTGATGCGTTTGTCGCAATCGCCGGTTTTGGTGCGCATGGACTGGGCTTCGTCGAGCAGGCGAAGGCCGCCGGCGCTGCCGCGATCCTGTTTGATCCGCCGGCACCGGCGGAGCTGCCGGCACCGGCTGATGCCATCGCCGTGCCCGGCCTGCGCACGCGCATGGGCGCGATGGCCGACCAGTTCCACGGCCAGCCGTCGCGGGCGATGACCATGGTTGGCGTCACCGGCACCAACGGCAAAACCTCGACCGTGCAGCTGCTCGGCCAGGCCTGGCAGTTGCTGGGGACGGTCAGCGGCTCGATCGGCACGCTGGGCGTTGGCCTGTACGGCGCCGTTGTGCCGACCGGCTTCACCACGCCGCTGGTACTGCAGATGCACGAAGTGCTGGCGCAGCTTCGCGATGCCGGTGCCAAGGCAGTGGCGATGGAAGTGAGTTCGCACGCCTTGGATCAGGGCCGCGTCGATGCCGTGCATTACGACGTGGCGGTGTTCACCAACCTCACCCGTGATCATCTCGACTATCACGGTGACATGGAGGCCTACGGCGCGGCCAAGGCCAAGCTGTTCCATCGTCCGGGCTTGAAGGCGGCGGCGATCAATCTTGACGATGCCTTCGGCCGTGAGCTGATCACCACGCTGGCCGCCGACGTGCAGGCAATCGGCCTGAGCTCGACCGGCCAGGCCGGCGCTGTCATCCGCGCCGAGAAGCTGGTGCTGGACGGGCAGGGCCTGGGCTTCGATCTGGTCATCGGTGATGAGCGCCACGCGCTGCGCTCGCCGCTGCTGGGCCGCTTCAATGTCGACAACCTGCTGGCTGTGGCCGGTGCGCTGCATGGCCTGGGCGAGTCCAGCGCCAACATCGCCAAGGTGCTGGGCCAGCTGCAGCCGATCCGTGGCCGCATGAACCGCCTCGGTGGCCATGGCGAACCCACGGTGGTGATCGACTACGCCCACACCCCCGACGCATTGGAACAGGCGCTGCGCAGCCTGCACGGTCACCTCGATGGCCGCCTGCTGTGCGTGTTCGGTTGCGGTGGCGAGCGTGATACCGGCAAGCGCCCGCAGATGGCGGCCATTGCCGAAGAATTGGCCGACGTGGTGTTCGTTACTGACGACAATCCGCGCGGCGAGAATGGCGACGTGATCGTCGCCGACATCATGGCCGGATTTGCCGATCCGTCGCAGGTCAACGTGCAGCGTGACCGGGCCAGCGCAATCAGCGCGGCCGTCACCCACGCAGGTCCCGGCGACATCGTGTTGATCGCCGGCAAGGGCCATGAGCCCTACCAGGAGATTGCAGGTATCAAACATCCTTTCGATGACACCGATGTGGCATCGCGCGCGCTGCAGGCGCGCCGCTCCACGAACGCGGAGGTGCGCCAGTGAAGCGTGCGCCCCTGTCGCTGATCGCCCATTGGGCCGGTGCCGAGATCCACGGCGACGACGTCAGCATCGATGCGGTAAGCAATGACAGCCGCAGCTTGGCCGCCGGCAGCCTGTACGTCGCCCTGCGCGGTGAGCGCTTCGACGGCCATGAGTTTGCCGCCAGCGCGGTCGAGCAGGGCGCCAGCGCGTTGCTGGTCGAGCGCCTGTTGCCGTTGGAAGTGCCGCAGATCGTGGTTGCCAACACCGAGCTGGCGCTTGCGAAGATTGCCGCCGCGATGCAGCAGCAGCGCGCCACCCGCGTGTTCGCCATCACCGGCAGCAACGGCAAGACCAGCGTGAAAAACCTGCTGTTGGCGATCCTGCAGCATGCTGCTGCGGTTGCCGGCCAGCATGTATATGCCACGCCGGGCAACCGCAACAACGAGATCGGCCTGCCGCTGGCGGTGATCGATGCGCCGGAAGATGCCGATTTCGCCATCTACGAGATGGGCACCGGCAAGCCGGGTGACATCGCCTACCTGACCGCCATCGCCGCACCGGATGTGGCCATCGTCAACAATGTCGCACCAGCACATCTGGAGCGCATGGGCAGCCTGCTGGAGATCGCCAATACCAAGGCAGCCGTCTACGACGACCTGCGCGATGGTGGTGTTGCGGTGATCAACGCCGACGATGCTTTCTCCCCTTACTTTGCTGCGCGCGCAGGTGGCCATCAAGTGGTCCGCTTCGGCCTGGAAGTCAGCGCCGATGTGACTGCTACCGGCATCGTGCTGGACGAGGCCGGTTCACGCTTCCAGTTGCATGCGCCGCAAGGCCAGACCGAGGTGACGCTGCAGTTGCCGGGTCGGCACAACGTGCTCAACGCATTGGCTGCTGCAGCGATGGCGCTGGCGGCTGGCATTGCGCTGCCGTTGGTGGTCGAAGGCCTGGCGCAGGCGCGCCCGGTTGCAGGCCGCCAGGTAGCCCACGCGCTGGACAACGGCGCGGTGTTGATCGACGACAGCTACAACGCCAACCCGGGTTCACTGGCTGCGGCGATCACCGCGCTGGCAGCGGGCAAGGGCGAAGGTTGGCTGGTGCTGGGTGACATGCGCGAGCTGGGCCCGGACGCGCAGGCGCTGCATGCGCAGGCCGGCCTGCGTGCGCGCGAAGCCGGCCTCAAGCGGCTGTACGCGCTGGGCCCGCTGAGCGCAGCGGCAGCGGCGGCCTTCGGCGAAGGCGGGCGTCACTTCGACTCGCACGCCGCGCTGGCTGCCGCACTGGAAACCGAACTTCATGCTGGCGTGCGTTGCCTGGTCAAAGGCTCGCGCGGCAGCGCCATGGACAAGATCGTGACTGCGCTGTTGAAGCGCGGCGAGGACACTACACATGTTGCTTGAATTGGCCCGTTGGCTACAGCAGTTGGACGGCCTGTTCCGGTTGTTCAACTACATCACTTTCCGCGGCATCCTCGCTGCGCTGACCGCGTTGTCGCTGTCGCTGTGGTTGGGGCCGATGGCGATCCGTCGCCTGGCCCAGCTCAAGGGCGGTCAGCCGATCCGCAAGGACGGCCCGCAGTCGCATTTCTCCAAGGCCGGTACGCCGACCATGGGTGGCGGCTTGATCCTGACCACCGTGCTGGTGTCGGTGCTGCTGTGGGGTGACCTGCGCAACCGCTATGTGTGGCTGGTGCTGGTGGTGATGCTGTGCTTCGGCGCCATCGGCTGGTACGACGACTGGTTGAAGATTGCCAAGCGCGACCCGAACGGCCTGAAGTCGCGTTGGAAGTACGCGCTGCAGTCGATCTTCGGCCTGGCCGCAGGCATCTTCCTGTACAAGACTGCGGTGGTGCCGGCCGAGCTCACCTTCTACATCCCGATGTTCAAGTCGATCGCGCTGCCGCTGGCAGGCATCAGCTTCGTCGCCATTGCCTACTTCTGGATTGTCGGCTTCTCCAACGCGGTCAACCTGACCGACGGTCTGGATGGTCTGGCAATCATGCCGACGGTGCTGGTGGCCTGTGCGCTGGGTGTGTTCGCCTATGCCTCGGGCAATGCGGTGTTCTCCAGCTACCTGCAGATCCCGCAGATTCCCGGTGCCGGTGAACTGGTCATCATCTGTGCGGCGATTGCCGGCGCGGGCCTGGGCTTCCTCTGGTTCAACACCTATCCGGCCATGGTCTTCATGGGCGACGTCGGCGCGCTGGCGCTGGGTGCGGTGCTGGGCACCATCGCGGTGATCGTGCGCCAGGAACTGGTGCTGGTGATCATGGGCGGCGTGTTCGTGATCGAAACCCTGTCGGTGATGATCCAGGTGGCCTCGTTCAAGCTCACCGGCAAGCGCGTGTTCCGCATGGCGCCGATCCATCACCACTTTGAACTGAAGGGCTGGCCGGAGCCGCGCGTGATCGTGCGCTTCTGGATCATCTCGGTGGTGCTGGTGCTGATCGGCCTGGCAACCCTGAAGGTACGGTGATGGACGACTACTCGCGTCAGGCAACCCGACTTGAAGCCATTGGTGGCAGCTACGACAAGTGGCTGCTCGGCGCCGCCGTGGCGCTGGCTTCGATCGGGATCGTGATGGTGGCTTCCAGCTCCATCGCGCTGACGCAGAGTCCGTTCTATTACCTCACCCGCCATCTGATCTTCATCGCCATCGGCGTGGTCCTGGCCGCGGTGACGATGCGGGTGGAGCTGAAGGAAATCGAGAAGTACAACCAGCTGCTGTTGCTGGGCTGCTTCGCGCTGCTGATCGTGGTGTTCATCCCGGGCCTGGGCAGCAGCGTCAACGGCGCGCAGCGCTGGATCAACCTGGGCTTCTCCAAGTTCCAGACCGTGGAAGCGGTCAAGGTGCTGTACATCGTCTGGTTGTCCAGCTATCTGGTGCGCTTCCGCGACGAGGTCAATGCCACCTGGCAGGCCATGCTCAAGCCGGTCGGCGTGGTCGGCGTGCTGGTTGTGCTGCTGCTGCTGCAGCCTGACTTTGGTTCCTCGATGCTGCTGCTGGGCATCACCACCTGCATGCTGGTGCTGGGCGGCGCGCAGATCACCCGCATCATCCTGCCGGTGCTGCTGCTGTTGCCGGGCCTGATCGCGCTGGTGATCTTCGAGCCCTACCGCATGCGCCGCGTGACCTCGTTCATGGATCCGTGGCAGGACCAGCTGGGCTCGGGTTACCAGCTGTCCAACGCGTTGATGGCCATCGGCCGTGGCGAGTGGACCGGCGTTGGTCTGGGGGCCTCGATCCAGAAGCTCAACTATCTGCCTGAGTCGCATACCGACTTCATCTTCTCGGTGATTGCCGAGGAGCTGGGTTTCCTGGGTGTGTGCGGCATCATCAGCCTGTACGTGTTGCTGGTCGGCCGTGCGTTCTGGCTGGGCATGCGCTGCATTGAAATGCGCCGCCACTTTGCCGGGTATATCGCCTTCGGCATTGCGCTGTGGATCAGCCTGCAGACCTTCGTCTCGATCGGCGTCAACCTGGGCATGCTGCCGACCAAGGGCCTGACCTTGCCGCTGATTTCTTCCGGCGGCTCCAGCGTGATGATGACCTGCGTGGCGATGGGCCTGCTGCTGCGCGTGTCCTATGAATACAACCGTGCGGTGCGCCGCCAGGAAGTACGCGAGGACCTCGACGGCGCCGAGCTGGATGTGGCCGAAGCGCACGAGAGCGAACCGGCCGAGCCGCGCAGCGAAACCGCTACCGCAGTTGCCGCTGCCATGCAGAGCAGTGCCGCGCGCGGCACCAGCCGCATGCAACAGCGGGTCGAGCCGACCTTCGGGAGGATCGCCTGATGGCCGGCCCGAACACCAAGCAGGACCTGCGTCCGGTGATGATCATGGCCGGCGGAACCGGCGGTCATATTTTCCCGGGTCTGGCCGTGGCCAAGGTGTTGCGCGAGCGTGGCATCCCGGTCACCTGGCTGGGCGCCGACGGTGCGATGGAAACCCGATTGGTGCCGCAGCACGATATCCATGTCGATACGCTGGCCATCTCCGGCCTGCGCGGCAAGGGCAAGCTGGCCTTGCTGGGTGCACCGATGCGTGTGCTGCGTGCGATCCGTGGCGCTGGCTACGTGCTGCGTGATCGCCAGCCGCGTGCCGTCGTCGCGTTTGGCGGTTTTGCATCCGGTCCAGGCGGCATCGCCGCACGCCTGCACGGCTTGCCGCTGCTGGTGCACGAACAGAACCGCGCGCCGGGCATGACCAACCGCATTCTGTCGCGCTTTGCGCGGCGCGTGCTGAGCGGCTTCCCGGGCAGCTTCGCCGGCGGCAAGGAAGAAGTGGTCGGCAATCCAGTGCGCGCTGAAATCGCCGCATTGGCAGCGCCGGAACAGCGTCTGGCCGGTCGTAGCGGCCCGATGCGGGTGCTGGTGCTGGGCGGCAGCCAGGGCGCACGTGCACTGAACAACGCCATGCCCAAGGCTTTGGCCGCGCTGGGTGACAGCGTCGCCATCGAAGTCTGGCACCAGTGCGGCGAGAAGCTGCACGAAGAAGCACTGCAGGCCTATCGCGGCGCAGGTGTGGAAGGCCGCGTCGACATGTTCATCAAGGACATGGCCGCCGCCTACAGTTGGGCTGATCTGGTGGTGTGCCGTTCCGGCGCGTCGACCCTGGCCGAGTTGTGCGCGGTGGGTATCGGCAGCGTGCTGGTGCCGTTCGCCGCCGCAGTCGATGACCACCAGACCCGCAATGCCGAATATCTGGTTGAACGCGGCGCTGCCGAACTGCTCAAGCAGGACGATGCACTGGCGATCAACCTGGAAGGCGTGCTGCGCACGCTGGCAAACAATCCCGGCCACCGCATGCAGATGGCGCAAGCCGCGCGTGGGTTGGCCAAGGTCGATGCGGCCGAACGCATCGCAGACATCATTCTTGAGGAAGCAGCATGAACACGGCATCGCGCACCCGCGCCAGCCACACCGGAGGCCAGGCATGATCCGCCGCCTCAACGACACCACCGACCTGGTCCGCGCGTTCCCGCGCGTGCATTTCGTCGGTATCGGCGGCACCGGCATGAGCGGCATCGCCGAAGTGATGCTGACCCTGGGCTATGAAGTCTCCGGTTCTGACAACGCTGACAACGCTGCAACGCGCCGT
Source organism: Stenotrophomonas sp. STEN240 (assembly GCF_056756175.1). NCBI lineage: Bacteria > Pseudomonadati > Pseudomonadota > Gammaproteobacteria > Lysobacterales > Lysobacteraceae > Stenotrophomonas > Stenotrophomonas sp. STEN240. The sequence continues at coordinate 18,314 of NZ_JBRRBO010000050.1, forward strand.
CTGGCACGGCTGGGTGCGCGCGTCATGCGCGGTCATTCCGCCGCCAACGTGCTGGGCACCGATTGCATCGTGGTTTCCAGCGCCATCCGCGAAGACAACCCCGAGCTGATGGAAGCGCGCAGCCAGCGCATTCCGATCATGCCGCGCGCGGCGATGCTGGCCGAGCTGATGCGTTTCCGTCGCGGCATCGCCGTCGCCGGTACCCACGGCAAGACCACCACCACCTCGCTGACCGCTGCGATCCTGAGCGAAGGCAAGTTGGACCCGACCTTCGTGATCGGTGGCCAGTTGCTGGCGGCCGGTGCCAACGCCAAGCTTGGCGGTGGCGAGTGGTTGGTAGCCGAGGCCGACGAAAGCGATGGCAGCTTCCTGCGCCTGAATCCGTTGGTGGCGGTGATCACCAATATCGATGCCGACCATCTGGAAAACTACGGCAACGATTTTGCCCGCGTGCAGGCAGCGTTCGCCGAGTTCCTGCAGCGCCTGCCGTTCTACGGCTTGGCCGTGCTGTGCATCGATGATCCGGAAGTGGCTGCGCTGGCTGCCAAGACCCCGCGGCACGTGATGAGCTACGGCCTGAGCAGCAATGCCGACGTGCGCGCTGAAGACGTGGTGCAGGATGGCCCGCGCATGCGCTTCACCCTGCGTTTGCCGGAAGGCAGCAGCGTGCCGGTGACGCTGGCGCTGCCGGGCAAGCACAATGTGCTCAATGCGCTGGCCGCCGCTGCGGTTGCCTGGCAGCTGGGCGTGGCACCGCAAGACATTGCCGCTGCGCTGGAGAAGTTCGAAGGCGTTGGCCGTCGCTTCAACGACCTGGGCGAAGTCACCACCCACAAGGGCGCCAAGGTGCGCGTGATCGACGACTACGGCCACCACCCGCGCGAGCTGGAGGCGGTGTTCGCCGCTGCCCGTGGCGGCTGGCCGGACAAGCGCCTGGTAGTGGCCTTCCAGCCGCACCGTTACAGCCGTACCCGCGATCAGTTCGATGCCTTCGCCGCCGTGTTGTCGGAAGTGGACGCGCTGGTGTTGAGCGAGGTCTACCCGGCCGGCGAAGCGCCGATTCCCGGTGCCGATTCCAAGTCGCTGGCACGTGCCATCCGCGCGCGCGGCCGCAGCGAGCCGGTGGTGGTGAGCCATTCGGCCGATCTGGCCTCGGTGCTGCCGGACGTACTGCAGGACGGCGATCTGCTGTTGATGATGGGTGCCGGCGACATCGGCGCCGTTGTCCAGCAGGTGGTCACCGACGGCTTCCAGGAGTCCAAGGGCGAATGATGCTTGCCGCGCTGCCGCTACGCCGTACCCACGCAACCGCACTGCGGGCTGCGGCGGTCGCGTGCGGCCGCGCTGCCGGGGAGGGCGCACGATGAATGCCATCCTGCGCATGCTCGCCTGGCTGCTGGCCATCGCCCTGGTGGTGCTGCCGGTGGTTGCGGTGGTCAATGGCTGGGTTGGTGCCGAGCGCTGGCCGCTGGCCAAGCTGCGTGTGCACGGCGAGTTCAAGCGCGTGCCGGCCGAAGAGTTGCAGAAAGCCTTGCTGCCATATGCACGCTCGGGCTTCTTCGCGGTGAAGTTGCAGGACGCGCAGGCGGCAGTGGAAAAACTGCCATGGGTGGAGAGCGCCCAGGTCCGCAAGCAATGGCCGGATGTGCTGGAAGTGACCATCGTCGAGCACCGCCCGTTCGCACGTTGGGGCAAGGACCGCTTGCTGTCCGAGCAGGGCCGCTTGTTCGCGGTGCCGCACGGGCTGGAGAACGCGCCGCTGCCCGAACTTGATGGCCCCGATGGCATGACCACTGAAGTGGTCGAGCTGTACAACGATTCACGCGCACTGTTCGCACCGGCCGGTGTGGACGTGCAGAAAGTGGCGATGGACGCGCGCGGCAGCTGGTCGCTGGCGTTGGACAACGGCACCGAAGTAGTCATTGGTCGCAACGATGCACGCTCACGCCTGGGCCGCTTCGTGCGCGTATTGCCACAGCTGACCCGTACCCAGGTGCCAATCGTGCGCGCCGACCTCCGCTATACCAATGGTTTCACGCTGAGCTGGGGAACCCCGCCGCCGGCAACAAAGCAGACGCAGGACAGGACATGAATCGCAAGGGAGACAAATCACTGATCGTTGGCCTGGACATCGGCACCTCCAAGGTGGTGGCGCTGGTTGGCGAGTATTCGCCGGGCAGTCCGATCGAGGTCATCGGCATCGGCTCGCACGAGTCGCGCGGTCTCAAGCGCGGCGTGGTGGTGGATATCGAATCCACCGTGCAGTCGATCCAGCGCGCCATCGAAGAAGCCGAGCTGATGGCCGGCTGCGAGATCCGCTCGGTGTACGCCTCGATTTCCGGCAACCACGTGCAGTGCCGCAACTCGCAGGGCATCACCCCGATCCGCGAAGGCGAAGTGAGCTGGGGCGATCTGGATCGCGTGCTGGAAGCGGCCAAGGCCGTTGCCATCCCCGCCGACCAGAAGATCCTGCATGCGATCCCGCGCGAATACGTGCTGGACGATTCGCAGGAAGGCATCCGCAACCCGGTCGGCATGACCGGCGTGCGCCTGGAAGTGCATGCCCACCTGGTGGTGTGTGCACAGTCGGCCGCCGCCAACGTCAGCAAGTGCGTCCAGCGCTGCGGCCTGCAGGTGGATGATCTGGTGCTGTCCTCGCTGGCCTCAAGCGTAGCGGTGCTGACCGCCGATGAGCGCGAGCTGGGCGTGGTGATGGTCGACATCGGCGCCGGTACCACCGACATCGCGGTGTTCATCCAGGGCGCGATCTGCCACACCGCATCGCTGCCGATTGCCGGTGACCACGTTACCAACGACATCGCCCACATGCTGCGCACGCCGACCCCGGAAGCGGAGCAGATCAAGGTGCGTTACGCCTGTGCGCTGGCACAGCTGGCAACGGCCGAAGAAAGCATCCAGGTGCCGTCGGTTGGCGACCGCCCGCCGCGTCGCATGCCGCGTCATTCGCTGGCGCAGGCAGTGCAGGGCCGCTACGAGGAAATTTTCGAGATGGTGCAGGCCGAACTGCGCCGCTCGGGCTTCGAGGAAATGGTCCGCGCCGGGCTGGTGCTCAGCGGCGGTGCTTCGAAGATGGAAGGTGTGGTCGAGCTGGCCGAGGAAATGCTGCAGATGCCGGTACGCGTGGGCATTCCGCAGCACGTCACCGGCCTGGGCGAAGTGGTCGGCAATCCCGTGCATGCCACCGGCGTCGGCCTGCTGCTGATGGGCAGCCAGATCGAACACCCACGGCGTCCGTCGCTGCCCACCGGGCGCGCCGGCAGCATGTTCAACAAGTTGAAGAACTGGTTCCGCGGCGAGTTCTGAGCGCGGTGCCGGTGGTAGAGCAGTGAGGCAGTCAGAACAGCAAGCAGTAAGGCAAGACGAAGTGCAGTAACGCAGTCATTGAAGCAGGCAACAACCACCGTGCAGGGGCAACCCGAAGCGGTATACCTAAAACAACTCGCCGGTGCGGGCGGGCGCAGAAGGAGAAGGATTCTTCCCGGATGCTCGACCCAATCACGGCAATAGAGAGGACATGGACATGGCGCATTTCGAACTGATTGAAAAGATGGCACCGAACGCGGTGATCAAGGTCGTTGGCGTGGGCGGCGGCGGCGGCAACGCCGTGGCGCACATGGTCAACAGCAGCGTGGATGGCGTGGAATTCATCACCGCCAACACCGACTCGCAGGCCATCAAAAATTGTGGCGCCAAGCTGCAGCTGCAGTTGGGCACCAACGTAACCAAGGGTCTGGGCGCAGGCGCAAACCCGGAAGTCGGCCGCCAGGCCGCATTGGAAGACCGTGAGCGCATCATGGACGCCCTGCAGGGTGCGGACATGGTGTTCATCACCGCCGGCATGGGCGGTGGCACCGGTACCGGCGCTGCGCCGGTGGTGGCACAGCTGGCCAAGGAAATGGGCATCCTGACCGTGGCCGTGGTCACCAAGCCGTTCCCGTTCGAAGGCCGTCGCCGCATGCAGGTGGCACTGAAGGGCATCGAAGAGCTGAGCCAGCACGTCGATTCGCTGATCACCATCCCGAACGAAAAGCTGATCACCGTACTCGGCCGCAACGCCACCATGGTGCAGGCCTTCCGTGCTGCCAATGACGTGCTGCAGGGCGCCGTGCAGGGCATCGCCGATCTGATCGTGCGTCCGGGCCTGATCAACGTCGACTTTGCCGACGTGCGCACCGTGATGTCGGAAATGGGCCTGGCAATGATGGGCACCGGTACCGCACGCGGTGATGACCGCGCCCAGGCTGCTGCCGAAGCCGCGATCCAGAACCCGCTGCTGGACGATGTGAACCTGGCCGGCGCCAATGGCGTGCTGGTCAACATCAGCGCCGGCACCGACATCACCATGAGCGAGTTCGACGAAATCGGCCGCACCGTGCACGCCTTCGCTTCGGAAGACGCCACCGTGGTGATCGGTACCGTGATCGATCCGGACCTGGGTGACGAGATCAAGGTGACCGTGGTCGCCACCGGCCTGAACCGTGCCGTTGCCAAGAACGCGCAGCGTCCTGGCGAACGCGGCCCGATCAAGCTGGTACGCAACGCCACCACCGGCCAGGCCGAGTTTGAAGAGTACGAAAGCCCGGCCGACGCCGTGGCCAAGGCCGTGGGCAACACCATGGGCATGGGCCTGCGTCGTCCGAGTTCGGACACCGTGTCTGCTTCCACCTCGTCGGCGTCGCCGGCCGCTGCAGAGCTGCCGAACGACTACCTGGACATCCCGGCGTTCCTGCGCCGCCAGGCTGACTGATGCGCTAGCAGGGGCCGCTTGAGGCCCGGTCATCGCGTGCGCCGGCAACGGCGCCGTGGTCCGGGCACGGCTGGCCCTGGGTACACAGCTGAGACGTCGGGGCTGTCCACCCCGGCGGAAATACCATGTCCTTTATCGCCGGGCCAAGGCCGGCCCGGCGATATTTTCGGTACTGGACGGAAGCTGACGGCCAAATTTGGCGTTGCAAAGGGCGCGTGTTAACGCGTGTTATTCTTGTTTGTCCCCCTGGCTGCGCCTGCGCGGCCCCTCCGGCCTTACATACACATGATCCAGCAACGCACTCTCAAGAACACGATCCGCGCCACCGGCGTTGGCCTGCACAGCGGTGACAAGGTCTATATGACCCTGCGTCCGGCGCCGGTCGACCATGGCATCGTGTTCCGGCGGGTGGATCTGGACCCGGTGGTGGAAGTGCCGGCGCGTGCCGACCTGGTCACCGAAGTCACCCTGTGCACCGGCCTGACCTGTGAAGGCGCCAAGATCCAGACCGTTGAACACCTGATGTCGGCGCTGGCCGGCCTTGGCGTGGACAACGTCATCGTTGAACTGTCCTCGGCCGAGTTGCCGATCATGGACGGTTCCTCCGGTCCGTTCGTATTCCTGCTGCAATCGGCAGGCATCGTCGAGCAGGGCGCGGCCAAGCGTTTCCTGCGCATCCTCAAGACGGTGGAAGTGCGCGAGGGCGACAAGGTCGCCCGTTTCGAGCCGTACGAGGGCTACAAGCTGGGCTTCACCATTCAGTTCGATCACCCGATGATCCCGGCCAAGCAGTCGCGGGTGGAGATCGAGTTCTCCTCGGCGGCCTATATCAAGGAAATCTCGCGCGCCCGTACCTTCGGCTTCATGCGCGACCTTGAGTACATGCGTGAGCGCAACCTGGGCCTTGGCGGTTCGATGGACAACGCCATCGTGCTTGATGAATTCCGCGTGCTGAACGACGACGGCCTGCGTTACACCGACGAGTTCGTGCGCCACAAGATCCTCGACGCCATCGGCGACCTGTACCTGGCCGGCGGCCAGGTGCTGGGTGCCTACGAGGGCTTCAAGTCCGGCCACGCGCTCAACAACAAGCTGGTGCGGGCCCTGCTGGCCGACCAGAGCGCCTGGGAATGGGCCAGTTATGACTCACCGGTCGCTGCCGATCCGGTGCTGTACGGCGTCCCGGCCTACGCCTGAGTTCCAGACTGACCAGGTCGTAAGAGAATTGGCCGCAAAGGCTACGACTAGTCCTAATTGTCATCAATTTGTGAACCCCATCGGGGTTCAAGTCTGAATTTAACAACTAATTAACAAAAGACTAACTCCTTCGCTGCATTCCGCGGCTAGGATTCCTGCGGCCTCCAATTATGTCCAAGGGACGTGAAATTGGAGACCGGGGCCGATGAGGTTCCCGGGGGCCTTCAGGATTTTGTGGATTTCACATCCTGCAGGGCGGCCAAGGCGTCGCGCAGTCCTTTATGCGTGACATCGCTTACTGCGGTACTGCGTTGGTCGTTACGCACTGGGGAGTGCGCGGACGCAGTCGCAGTCTTGACGGTCACCCGAGTGGCCTTCAGCCCGATGGATCGGGCCGCGTCGAGCAGCTGGTCTTCGGCAAGCCTTACTTTGGCGTGCCACACCGGCGATTCGACGAGAAAAACGAGGTGTTCGCCGTCCACATTGGCCAACCGGCAACGGTTAGCCAGCGCCGGCGGCAAATGGGGGCGCAATTGCCGGTCCATCGCATCGAGCCACAAGGCCCGGCGCAGCGGATTTCCTGCTTTGTCCGCCATCGCCGCTTCCAGCGCCTGTTTGGGCGCGGAACGGGAACGAACACTGGATTTCGGCTCTGACATAAGAATTCTTCAATGACATTTAAAAAGATCGTAATCAAAACGCGTGAACAGAAGGCTAAGACGCCCTTGTCACGTGTTCAGATGTTTTTCGAGGACCGCCCTCAAGCCCTGTTGGGTAGCGTACTCGGCGTTGGTTGCCTGATGGGCGTGGCGCTCAGCCTGGCCATCGGCATGGTTGGCGACTCGGCCCTGCAGTCCAAGGTCGACCACCAGCAGCAGGAACTGGCCAAGGTACGCGCTGACGCGCAGACCCAGGTCAACGCCCTGGCCGCCCGCCTCGGCGAGCTGCAGGCGCAGGCCACCCGGCTCAATGCCCTGGGTGAGCGTCTGACCCAGATGGGCAAGCTGGAAGACGGCGAGTTCGACTTCCAGGAAACCCCGGGTATGGGTGAAGGCGAGCCCGGCCCGACCCAGGATATCCCGGTGAGCGCGGTAAACAGCGACTTACAGGTGCTGGAGCAGCGTTTTGCTGCTTCAGGCAAGCAGTTGTCGGTGATGGAATCGCTGCTGTTCGATCACCAGCTGGAGCTGAACGCCGTGCCGTCGCGCATGCCGATCCGCAACACCTACATCACGTCCAACTTCGGCGGCCGCGCCGATCCGTTCGGCCGCGGTGCCGGCAACCACAAGGGCATGGACTTCCACGCCCGTGTCGGCGACCCGGTTCTGGCCGTGGCCGATGGCGTGGTCAGTTTCTCCGGGGTGAAGGGCGGTTACGGCAATGTGGTCGAAATCGACCATGGCAACGGCTACAAGACCCTGTACGCCCACAACTCGCGCCTGACCGTGCGTGAAGGCGGGCTGGTGCGTGCGGGCCAGGAAGTGGCCAAGGCTGGCTCCACCGGCCGTTCCACCGGCGCCCACGTGCACTTCGAGGTGTGGCAGAACGGCACGGTGATGAACCCGCGCAAGTTCCTCGGCGAGGGCGGCAACACCCCGGTTGGGCGTCTCAGCCGCGGCTGATGGGGGCCGGCAGGTCAGCCGGCGCTGACTTGTTGCGGGGAGCTTGAAACCCAAGCGTCCGCCCCAAGCTACAATAGGCGTTGCCATCGACAGGGCGCATTGCGCCCTGTTTCGTTTGTGACCGGTGAACCCAGGGGGTGAGCCAGGTCGCACGGCATTTCATTCAAACCGGTTCCTTCAATGATCAACAGCCTGCTTACCCGCGTTTTTGGCAGCCGTAACGAGCGCCAGCTTCGCCAGCTCAACCGTATCGTCGCCAAGATCAATGCCTTGGAACCGGAGATCCAGAAGCTCTCCGATGACCAGCTGAAGGCCAAGACCCCCGAGTTCCGTGAGCGCATCGCCGCCGGCGAAGCCCTGGACAAGGTCCTGCCCGAAGCCTTCGCGGTCTGCCGCGAGGCCTCCCAGCGCGTGCTGGGCATGCGCCATTACGACGTGCAGCTGATCGGCGGCATGGTGCTGCACCTGGGCAAGATCGCCGAAATGCGTACCGGTGAAGGCAAGACCCTGGTGGCTACGCTGCCGGTCTACCTCAATGCGCTGGAAGGCAAGGGCGTGCACGTAGTCACGGTCAATGACTACCTGGCCCGCCGCGACTCGGCGCAGATGGGCAAGCTGTACAACTGGCTGGGCCTGAGCGTTGGCGTGGTCTACCCGGGCATGCCGCACAGCGACAAGCGCGAGGCCTACGGCAGCGACATCACCTACGGCACCAACAACGAATTCGGCTTCGACTACCTGCGCGACAACATGGCGCTGACCCGCGCCGACCGTTACCAGCGTGGCCTGCACTACGCCATCGTCGACGAAGTCGACTCCATCCTGATCGATGAAGCACGTACCCCGCTGATCATCTCCGGCCCGGCCGACGATTCCCCGGAGCTGTACATCCGCGTCAACCGCGTGGTGCCGAGCCTGATCAAGCAGGAAACCGAGGAAGGCGAGGGCGACTACTGGGTCGACGAGAAGGGCAAGCAGGTATTCCTGTCCGAAGCGGGCATGGAGCACGCCGAAGAATTGTTGCGCGAAGCCGGCATCATCGGCGCCGACAACGACAACGGCCTGTACGCCGCGCAGAACCTCACCGTCGTCCACCACCTCAACGCCGCACTGCGCGCGCACGCCATCTACCAGCGTGACGTGGACTACATCGTGCGCGACGGCGAAGTGGTCATCGTCGACGAATTCACCGGCCGTACCCTGGCCGGTCGCCGCTGGTCCGACGGCCTGCACCAGGCGGTGGAAGCGAAGGAAGGCGTGCCGGTACAGCGTGAGAACCAGACGCTGGCCAGCATCACCTTCCAGAACCTGTTCCGCATGTACAAGAAGCTGTCCGGCATGACCGGTACGGCCGATACCGAAGCGTTCGAGTTCCAGAGCATCTACGGCCTGGAAGTGCTGGTCATCCCGACCAACAAGCCGACCGTGCGCAAGGACTACCCGGACCAGGTGTTCCTCAACCGCAAGGGCAAGTTCAATGCGGTGCTGGCGGACATTGAAGAATGCGCCAAGCGCGGCCAGCCGGTGCTGGTGGGTACCACCTCGATCGAAACCTCGGAAATGCTGTCCGAGCACCTGCGCAAGGCCGGCGTGAAGCACGAAGTGCTCAACGCCAAGCAGCATGATCGCGAAGCCACCATCGTTGCCAACGCCGGTCGCCCGGGCTCGGTCACCATCGCCACCAACATGGCCGGCCGTGGTACCGACATCGTGCTCGGCGGCTCGCTGGAAACCGAATTGCAGGAGCTGGGCGAAGAGATCAGCGCCGAGCAGAAGGCTGCGGTCAAGGCTGCCTGGCAGGAGCGTCACGAAGCGGTCAAGGCCGCTGGCGGCCTGCACATTGTCGGCACCGAGCGCCACGAATCGCGTCGTATCGACAACCAGCTGCGCGGTCGTTCCGGTCGTCAGGGTGACCCGGGTTCGTCCCGCTTCTACCTGTCGCTGGAAGACAACCTGATGCGCATCTTCGCCTCTGACTGGGTGCAGAAGGCGATGCGCATGATGGGCATGAAGGAAGACGACGTCATCGAAGACCGCATGGTCAGCCGTCAGATCGAGAAGGCCCAGCGCAAGGTGGAAGCGCACAACTTCGACATCCGCAAGAACCTGCTCGACTTCGACGACGTCAACAACGATCAGCGCAAGGTGATCTACGGCCAGCGTGATGAGCTGCTGGACGCCGAGTCGGTCAAGGAAAACATCGACGGCATCCGCGGCGACGTGATCTACGACCTGGTGACCCGCTTCGTGCCGCCGAACTCGGTGGACGAGCAGTGGGACCTGCAGGGCCTGCAGGCCACGCTGGAAGGCGAATATGGCGTGGAGATGGACGTGGTCGGCCTGGTCAAGGCGCACGAAGAACTCGACGCCGAAGCCATCGCGCAGAAGGTCATCGACTTCATGGACGCCCACTTCGCGCAGAAGGAAGCGGCCGTTGGCGCCGAGACCATGCGCGCACTGGAGAAGCACGTGATGCTGACCGTGCTCGACCAGAGCTGGAAGGAGCACCTGGCGCGCATGGATTACCTGCGTCAGGGCATCTACCTGCGCGGTTACGCGCAGAAGCAGCCCAAGCAGGAATACAAGAAGGAAGCCTTCGAGCTGTTCTCGGAAATGCTGGAGAACGTCAAGCGCGAAGTGATCACCATGCTGTCGCGCGTGCGTGTGCGCAGCGAGGAAGAAGTGGCGGCGATGGAGCAGCTGGAGCGCCAGCAGGCCGAAGCACGCCTGCAGATGTCGCAGTTCCAGCACCAGGACAACGGCGGCTACAGCGCCGACGAGGAAGCGGCGGAAGTGCTCGACGAGGCCAACGCGCCCAAGGTCGGCCGCAACGACCCCTGTCCGTGCGGAAGTGGCAAGAAGTACAAGCACTGCCACGGCCAACTGAACTGATGAAAAGCCCCGCCAAGCGCGGGGTTTTTTTTAAGCATTGCCCCTGTAGTGCCGAGCCATGCTCGGCAGAGGCATTACCGGTGAAGCCCCCTGCCGAGCATGGCTCGGCACTACCGGTTGGGCTTTGTGGGAGCGGCGTTAGCCGCGAAGCTGATGAACTTTCCGACGCATCGCTGGCAAGCCCCCTGCCGAGCATGGCTCGGCACTACCGGTGGCCAGCTTGTAGGAGCGGCGTCAGCCGCGAAGCCGGTGACCTGTCCGATGCATCGCCGGTAAAGCCCTCGCCGAGCATGGCTCGGCACTACCGGGGCTCAGCGAACGATTGCACCAACCGCCCTGTTTTCGGCATGCTCAGGCCATGACATCCCCTTCACGCTCAATCCACGTCGTGGCCGCCGTCATCACCGACGCGCGCGGCCGCATCCTGCTCAACCGGCGCACCGGCGACAGCGATATGGCCGGCCTGTGGGAATTCCCCGGTGGCAAGCGCGAGCCAGGCGAAACCTCCGAGCAGGCGCTGATCCGCGAACTGCGCGAGGAACTGGGCATCGAGGCCGAGGTAGGCGAGTGGGTGATCGACGTGCCGCAGATCTACCCGGACAAGCGCCTGCGCCTGGAAGTGCGCCGCGTGCAGCACTGGAAAGGCACCGCGCGCGGCCGCGAAGGCCAGGCCATCACCTGGGTGACGCCGGACAAGCTGTCGCGCTATTCGATGCCGCCGGCTGATCTGCCAGTGGTGGCGGCGCTGCGCCAGCCCTGCCACTACCTGGTCACTCCCGAACCGGGCGAGAACGAGGACGCCTGGTTGGCGTCGCTGGAAGGTGCCATCGCCAGTGGCATTCGCCGCATCCAGCTGCGCACGCCGCTGGCGGCACGGCGCGAAGCGCTGGCCAGAACCGTGGTGGAGCGCTTCGGCAAACACGTTGAAATACTGCTCAATCGCGATATCGCGCTGGCCCGTGAGCTGGGCGTTGGCGTGCACCTGGGCAGCGAGCAGCTGCTGCAGTTGCAGGCACGGCCGTTGCCGGAATCATCGCCGGTGGCGGCGTCCTGCCATGACCTGGCGCAGCTGCAGGCGGCACAGCAATTGGGCTGTGATTTCGCCGTGCTGGGGCCGCTGCAGGCCACCGCCAGCCATCCCGGTGCCGCCGGCCTGGGCTGGGACGCATTCGTCGCGCTGCGCGAGCGGGTTTCGCTGCCGATCTACGCGATTGGCGGCATGGGCGTGGGCGATGTTGAAGCCGCGCGTCGGCACGGTGGCCAGGGCGTGGCGGCGATCCGCGCGCTATGGCCGCAGAGTTGAGCCGCTGAAGGCAGTACGCAGCACTCTTACAGCGTGATCCAGAAGCAGTTGTATTGGCGGCGCAGATGCAGGATGGTCCGCGTCGGCGTGGCGCTGCGTGGCAAGGTCTGCTCCAGCCGCAAGGCGATGGGGCGGCGCGGGCCGGTGCGCACATTGGTGATGACATGCACCTGTGGATCAGAGTTGTTGTCGCCGTCCTGGGTGGCATCGACCGGCGTGCCGTCGGTATAGGTGAACGGTTCGGTGGGCGCCGGCACGTAAGCGGGTTCTTCCGGGAATACCGGTGCGATATCTATCAGCGGCCGCTGGACGATTTCATCCAGCCGGTCCATGACCCGGGTGGCGGCGGCATTGGAAAGCCCGTTCCACAGATAGATGCCTGACAGACGGTTGGGGTCGCGGGCGTCGGCCGCCGATTGGATCTGCGCGACCAGTTCGCTGAGACGCCGCGCGCAGCTGTCGCGATATAGCCCGCTGCCGCCGGCGGTGCGCGCGTTGGGCAGCAGGCGTGCGCGCGCGCCCATCACTTCGCAGGGTTTGTCGCCGTAGACGGTCTGGCCCTGTGAATTGGTGCAGCGGTTTATCTGCTGCGCGCGCGCATTGAACACCGCCAGGGCGGAGCAGGTAAGCAACAGGAGCAGCAGCAGGCGCATCGGCCAAGCGTAGCGGTTGCCCGAGCGCGCAGGAAGAAAAAATTGCTCAGCTGCGGCAGAGGCGATCGAGCACGGCGTTGGTAGGCTTGGCCAGATTGAGCGTATAGAAATGCAGCGACGGTGCGCCACCGGCGATCAGCCGTTCGCACAGCCTGGCAACCACATCGGCACCGAACTCGCGCACTGCCTCGGCATCATCGCCGAAGGCCTGCATGCGCTTGCTGACCCAGCGTGGGATTTCGGCACCGCACTGCTCGGAGAAACGACGCAGCTGGCTGAAATTGGAGATCGGCATGATGCCGGGGATGATCGGCACTTCCACGCCCAGCTTGCGCGCGGCATCGACGAAGTGGAAATACGCATCGGCGTTGTAGAAGTACTGGGTGATGGCGGCATCCGCACCGGCATCGATCTTGGTCTTGAAATGCCGCAGGTCGGCCAGTGCATCGCTGGCCTGCGGATGGGTTTCCGGATAGGCGCCCACCTCGATGCGGAAGGCATCGCCATGTTCGGCGCGGATGAAGGCGATCAGCTCGGAGGCGTAGCGCATGTCACCGGGGAAGCCCATGCCCGAGGGCAGGTCGCCACGCAGGGCAACGATGCGCTTCACGCCGATGGCGCGGTACAGCTTGAGCAGCTCGCGGATCTCCTCGCGGGTACCGCCGACGCAGGACAGATGCGGTGCCGCCTGCAGGCCGTGGTGCTGGTTGAGGTGGCGCACGGTCTCGGAGGTATAGCTCAGGGTCGAGCCACCGGCACCGAAGGTGCACGACACATATTCAGGCGCATGCGCCTTGAGCTTGGTGGCGGTGCGGTCCAGCTGGGCACGCTGGTCGTCGGTCTTGGGCGGGTAGAACTCGAAGCTGATCGCGGTCATCGGAAACGGCCGGCTGTGACGGGTTGCCGGCCATTATATCTCTCTATCAAGATGGATGTTCAATTGTTTCAGGCGAGACGGGAATCAGCTGGCGGAAAGGAGCTCAGAGGGCCAGGCGGGCAGGGCGCTGCGGCAGCAGGGCGATGCAGGCAACGATCGCCAGCAGCAGCACGGCCGAGCCGGCATAGCGGCTCAAGGCCAGGCCGCCATGGTCCAGCGGTTTATCGAGGAAGTCGCCCACCACCGCGCCCAACGGCCGGGTCAGAATGAAGGCGGCCCAGAACAGTGCAGTGCGCGAGATGCGGGTGTTGGCGCAGAGCAGCGCAACCAGCGCTAGCAGGCCGCCGAACAAGGCAATGCCGCCGCCATAGCCCAGGCCTTGGGTATCGGCAGCCCAGTCGCCCAAGGCGGTGCCCAGGGTCTGCGAGAAGGTGATGGTGAGCCAGTAGAACAGCTCGCTGCGCGGCGAATCGATCTGGCTCACAGAGACGCTGCCGGTGCTGCGCTGCCATACCAGCAAGGTGATCAGCAGCAGGCCCAGCAACAGCGTGGTGCCGCCGGTGTAGCCAATGCCCAGTGAGCGATCAACGCAGTCGGCCAGGGTGGTGCCGACGGTGGTGCTGGCGACGATGGCGAACCAGTAGATCCAGGGGCGGAAGTACGGTGAGCGGATCTGCGCGAATACAGCGCCGGCAAAGATGGTGGCGAACAACACCGTGCCCAGCAGGTAACCCAGGTTCATCGACATGGTGACCGCGTCACCGCCCACTTCGCCCAAGGTGGTGGCGAGGATCTTGATTGCCCAGAAGCCAAGGGTGATGGCGGGAACCTTGCTGAGCGTTTCGCTGGTGGACATGGCGGTTTCCGCGCGGGTGTGTGGCTACTGTCGAAGGACAGTTGTCGGAGTCGCGTCGTAGACAGGTGTGCGGTGAGGTGAGGGTTCATGCCCGTTGGAGCAGACCGCAGCTTGCGCCCCCTCCCTTTCGCGTAGCGAAGGGGAGGGCTGGGGAGGGGTTGGCTTTTGACTGGGTAGAGCCGAGCCATGCTCGGCTAGGGCTCTACCAGGAAAGCCCCTGCCGAGCAT